>NZ_JBXEJO010000043.1:0-88784 GCF_056837965.1 Bradyrhizobium ferriligni | reverse complement strand
CACATTTGCTTGCGCGCCGTGTATGACGCGGCGCATCAGCCAACCCCATATCGAGAAAGAGCACGTCATGACTGACATCGTCGACATCATCGGCCGCGAAATCCTTGATAGCCGTGGCAACCCCACGGTCGAGGTCGATGTGGTGCTGGAGGATGGGTCAATCGGTCGCGCGGCGGTGCCGTCGGGCGCGTCCACCGGCGCGCATGAGGCGGTGGAACTGCGTGACGGCGACAAGTCGCGTTACCTCGGCAAGGGCGTCGAGAAGGCGGTTGCCGCCGTCAACGGCGAGATCTTCGAGGCGCTCAGCGACCAGGCCGTCGAGGAGCAGGTCGCGATCGACCAGATCATGATCGAGCTCGACGGCACGCCGAACAAGAGCCGGCTCGGGGCCAACGCCATCCTCGGCGTCTCGCTGGCCTGCGCCAAGGCCGCCGCCGAATCCTTCGACATGCCGCTGTATCGTTATGTCGGCGGCACCTCGGCGCGGACGCTGCCGGTGCCGATGATGAACATCATCAATGGCGGCGTGCATGCCGACAACCCGATCGACTTCCAGGAATTCATGATCCTGCCGGTCGGCGCCACGTCGTTCGCCGAGGCGCTGCGTTGCGGTTCGGAAATCTTCCACACGCTGCGCGGCGAACTGAAGAAGGCCGGCCACAACACCAATGTCGGCGACGAGGGCGGCTTCGCGCCGAACCTGCCGTCGGCCGACGCCGCGCTTGAGTTCGTCATGAACGCAATCGGCAAGGCCGGCTACAAGGCGGGCGACGACGTCGTGCTCGGCCTCGACTGTGCCTCGACCGAATTCTTCAAGGAAGGCTCCTACGTCTATGGCGGCGAGAACAAGACCCGCTCGCGTTCCGAGCAGGTGAAGTATCTCGCCGATCTCGTCGGCCGCTATCCGATCGTCACCATCGAGGACGGCATGTCGGAGGACGACATGGACGGCTGGAAGGAACTGACGGATGCGATCGGCAAGAAGTGCCAGCTCGTCGGCGACGATCTGTTCGTCACCAACGTCACCCGGCTCGCCGACGGCATCAAGAACGGCCGCGCCAATTCGATCCTGGTCAAGGTCAACCAGATCGGCACGCTGACCGAGACGCTTGCGGCGATCGAGATGGCCTACAAGGCCGGCTACACCGCCGTGATGTCGCACCGCTCCGGCGAGACCGAGGACTCCACGATCGCCGATCTCGCGGTCGCCACCAATTGCGGGCAGATCAAGACCGGCTCGCTGGCGCGCTCCGACCGTACCGCCAAGTACAATCAGCTGCTGCGTATCGAGCAGCAGCTCGGCACCCAGGCGAAATACGCGGGCAGGGCGGCCTTGAAGGCGCTGGCGTAGCGCCCCAATTTGATCGGGATCCAACAAACGCAAAAACGGGAGGTCGGGATGAGCGACGGCAAGAGCGGTCTGCAACTGCGTTCGCTGCTCAAGAAGAATGGCGAGCTCGAGATATCGCTGGTCAATATCCCGACCCCCGAGCCCGGCCCCGACGAAGTCGTGGTCCGGGTCGAGGCGACCCCGATCAATCCGTCCGATCTCGGTCTTCTGATCGGCCCGGCCGACATGTCGGCCGCCAAGGTCTCCGGCAGCAAGGAATTGCCCGTGGTGACCGCGCGCGTGCCGGAAGCGGCATTGGCGGGCCTTGCCGCGCGGCTCGACGAGTCCATGCCGGTCGGCAATGAAGGTGCCGGCGTCGTGATCAGGACCGGTTCATCGGATGCGGCGAAAGCGCTGATGGGCCGCACCGTCGCGATGATCGGTGGCGCGATGTATGCGCAATATCGCACGCTGCGCGTCAACGAGTGTCTGCCGCTGCCCGACGGCATCACGCCGGCGGAAGGTGCGTCCTGCTTCGTCAATCCGCTGACCGCGCTTGGCATGACCGAGACGATGCGGCGCGAGGGGCACAAGGCGCTGGTGCACACCGCCGCAGCGTCCAACCTCGGCCAGATGCTCAACAAGATCTGCCTCAAGGACGGCATCGGCCTCGTCAACATCGTGCGCAACAAGGAGCAGGCCGACATCCTGCACAAGATCGGCGCCAAGCATGTCGTCGATTCCTCCGCGCCCGATTTCATGGACAAGCTCACCGGCGCGCTGGTCGAGACCGGCGCCACCATCGCCTTCGATGCGATCGGCGGCGGCAAGCTCGCGGGCCAGATCCTGGTCGCGATGGAGACCGCGATCAACAAGACCGCCAAGGCCTATAGCCGCTACGGCTCGAACGTGCACAAGCAGGTCTATATCTACGGCAGTCTCGATACTCGGGAAATTCAGCTGCCGCGCGGTTTCGGCATGGCCTGGGGCGTCGGCGGCTGGCTGCTGTTCCCGTTCCTGATGAAGATCGGTCCGGAGGCCGGCAACAAGCTGCGCCAGCGCGTGGTGGCCGAGTTGAAGACGACTTTCGCCAGTCGCTACACCAAGGTGGTCTCGTTGCAGGAGACCCTGCAGCTCGACAACATCGCCGTCTACAACAAGCGCGCGACCGGCGAGAAATTCCTGATCAATCCGAACAAGAGCTGAGGATCGAAACGCAAGGGCCGTCCCGACAGGGGCGGCCCTTTTTGCTTTGCATAGACCAATTCCGCGAAACGCTGCGTTTCCGGAATTGAACGATCCATGCACTTGCATCTTTCTTGGTGCGCCGGTAGGTGAGGCCCACCAGTTTCACGCGCAACCCCGAGGGGAAGTTGCTATGGCCTATAACATCGTCACCATCGTCGGCAGCATCCGCAAACAGAGCTTCTCGCTCAAGATCGCCAATGCGCTGGCCAAGCTTGCACCGGCGTCGCTGAAGCTCGACGTGACGACGCTGCAGGAAATTTCCTTCTTCAACCAGGACCTCGAGGCTGCACCGCCGGCGGACTGGCTGGCCTTCCGCGAGAAGCTGCAGAAGTCGAACGGCGTGCTGTTCGTGACCCCCGAATACAACCGCTCGATCCCGGGCGTGCTGAAGAACGCGATCGACGTCGCCTCGCGGCCCTACGGCAAGAGCTCGTTCATCGGCAAGCCGATCGGCATCATCGGCAATTCGCCCGGACCGCTCGGCGGCGTCAGCGCGGTGAAGCACTTGCAGAACATCCTGCCGGGCATTTCCGGCCCGATCCTCGGTCAGCCGGAAGCCTATCTCAACGGCGTCGGCGATGCCTTCGACGACAATGGCGAACTGACCAAGGAGTCGCTCAAGGGCGTGCTGCAGCAGTACCTCGGGGCTTTCGCGGCCTTTATCGAAAAGCAGAACCGCTGAGCAAGAGCCCCGTTCCGATTGAAGCGGAACGGGACTCTGAACTTGTTTTGACGCGTTTTCGTTCACGCGAACCGGTATCCACTTCGCTCGAAAACGCTCCGGTTCAGCCTTCATTAACCCCATGGCCGCATGCTCGCGGCCATGGTTTCCCGTACACGCCTCAAATCGATTCTGACCGGGCTCGCCCTCTATACGCTGGCGGCGCTGATGGTCGGCTATTTCGGCGTCAACGCCTACACCGGCAAATACGGCTTGAACGCGCGGCAGGAGCTCGATCAGGAGATCATCGCGCTGACCTCCGAGCTGGCGCGGCTGAAGAAGGAGCGGGCCGAGGGCGAGCAGCGGGTGTCGCTGTTGCGGTCGGACCGGGTCGATCCCGACATGCTGGACGAGCGTGCGCGCTTCCAGCTCGACTACGCCAATCCGCGTGATCTCGTTCGGATCAACAAGAACTGACGCGTTCTCAAATTTCAAAATCACTCGCGCGCTATCACAAAAATGTCGCGCTGCGCTGCAGTGCGGCATAGCAAAATTCCATCGGGCGAACGCAATCCTTCCAAGGCGATTTGAGTTGGGTTAGAGAGGGTTCTCCGACTTCTCTCACCCGGAATTGCCATGGCCGCACCCAAGAAAAGCGTCGCAAAAGAATCAGGGCAGGAGAAGGCCGGCTCTCCCCCCGAATTCACCAAGGAGCAGGAGCTCAAGGCACTGCGGGACATGCTCCTGATCCGGCGCTTCGAGGAGAAGGCCGGTCAACTCTACGGCATGGGTGCGATCGGCGGTTTCTGCCATCTCTATATCGGCCAGGAAGCGGTCGTGGTCGGCATGCAGATGGCGCTGAAGCCGGGTGACGAGGTCATAACCGGCTACCGGGACCACGGCCACATGCTGGCCTGCGACATGGAAGCCAAGGGCGTGATGGCCGAATTGACCGGACGCCGCGGCGGCTATTCCCGCGGCAAGGGCGGCTCCATGCACATGTTCAGCAAGGAGAAGCACTTTTACGGCGGTCACGGGATCGTGGGCGCGCAGGTTTCGCTCGGCACCGGCCTTGCGTTCGCCAACCGCTATCGCGGCAACGATAACGTCAGCGTGACCTATTTCGGCGACGGCGCGGCCAACCAGGGCCAGGTCTACGAAAGCTTCAACATGGCGGAGCTGTGGAAGCTGCCGGTGATCTACGTGATCGAGAACAACCGCTATGCGATGGGCACCTCGGTGTCGCGCGCATCGGCCCAGCAGGACTTCTCCAAGCGCGGCGCCTCGTTCAACATTCCGGGCAAGCAGGTCGACGGCATGGACGTGCGCGCGGTCAAGGCCGCCGCCGATGAGGCCGTGGCCTGGTGCCGCGGCGGCAACGGTCCGATGATTCTGGAGATGCAGACCTACCGCTACCGCGGCCACTCGATGTCCGATCCGGCGAAGTACCGCACGCGCGAGGAGGTTGAGAAGGTGCGTCACGACCAGGACCCGATCGAGCAGGTGCGCAACCGCTTGCTGGGCTCGGGCGTCAGCGAGCAGGACCTGAAGGCGATCGACGGCGAGGTGCGCGAGATCGTCAACGCGGCCGCCGACTTCGCGCAGCACGATCCGGAGCCGGATCCGGCCGAGCTCTACACCGACATCTACCGCTGACCCCACCCGCGCAGACGAATTTCAAGACCGATTTCGGGAGCCGATATGCCCATTCAAGTGCTGATGCCTGCGCTGTCGCCCACCATGGAGAAGGGCAACCTCGCCAAATGGCTGAAAAAGGAAGGCGAGACCATCAAGTCCGGTGACGTCATCGCCGAGATCGAGACCGACAAGGCGACGATGGAGGTCGAGGCAACCGACGAGGGCACGCTCGGCAAGATCCTGATTCCGGAAGGCACCGCGGACGTCGCGGTGAACACGCCGATCGCCACCATTCTCGTCGACGGCGAAAGCGCCGCCGACCTCGCCAAGGCGCCGGCGGCACCGGTGCCGCAGCCGAAGGCCGCCGAGGCCGCGCCGGCCGAAGCCAAGGGGGATGCAAAGGCGGAAGCGCCGCAGCCCGCGGCGAAGGCGCCGGCTGCGCCCGCGACCGAACCCCTGCCAGATCCAGAAATCCCTGCGGGGACCGAGATGGTCACGCAGACCATTCGCGAAGCGTTGCGCGATGCGATGGCCGAGGAGATGCGCCGCGACGGCGACGTCTTCATCATGGGCGAGGAGGTCGCGGAGTATCAGGGCGCCTACAAGGTGACGCAGGGCCTGTTGCAGGAATTCGGCGCCCGCCGCGTGATCGATACGCCGATCACCGAGCACGGCTTTGCCGGCGTCGGCGTCGGCGCGGCGATGGCGGGCTTGAAGCCGATCGTCGAGTTCATGACCTTCAACTTCGCCATGCAGGCGATCGACCAGATCATCAACTCCGCCGCCAAGACGCTTTATATGTCCGGCGGCCAGATGGGATGCTCGATCGTGTTCCGCGGCCCGAACGGCGCCGCCGCGCGCGTCGCCGCGCAGCACAGCCAGGACTACGCAGCGTGGTACTCGCAGATCCCGGGCCTCAAGGTGATCGCGCCGTATTCGGCCGCCGATTACAAGGGCCTGCTCAAGGCCGCGATCCGCGATCCCAATCCGGTGATCTTCCTCGAGAACGAGGTGCTGTACGGCCACACCGGCGAGGTGCCGAAGCTGGCTGATTTCGTGGTGCCGATCGGCAAGGCGCGGATCGCTCGCGCCGGCAAGGACGTCACCCTCGTCTCCTGGGCCATGGGCATGTCCTATGCGCTGAAGGCTGCCGACGAACTCGCCAAGGAAGGCATCGAGGCCGAGGTCGTCGATCTGCGCACCATCCGTCCGATGGACACCGAGACGATCATCAACTCGGTGAAGAAGACCGGCCGCGCGGTCACGGTCGAGGAAGGCTGGCAGCAGAGCGGCGTCGGCTCCGAGGTCGCCGCGCGCATCATGGAGCACGCCTTCGACTATCTCGACGCGCCGGTGGCGCGCGTCTCCGGCAAGGACGTGCCGATGCCCTATGCCGCCAACCTCGAAAAGCTCGCTCTGCCCTCCGTCGCCGAGGTGGTCGCCGCCGCCAAGGCCGTATCCTACCGGTAACGCCGATGGCCGGTCCCAAGGAGCAGCCGCTGCCGCCTGACGTGATGGGCCGCGACGACGCCATCGAGGTGCTGCGCGCCTTCGTCGTCGATGGCGGCCTGTCGATCGCGTTCCAGCGCGCGTTCGAGGAGCCGGACATGTGGGGGCTCATGCTGGTCGACATCGCCCGTCACGCCGCGCGCGCCTACGCGCGCGAGAGCGAATACACCGAGGACGAGGCGCTCGCGCGCATCGTCGAGATGTTCGAAGCCGAAATCGCCCGGCCGACCGACATGGGCCAAACCAAACCGCGGTCGCAACAAGGTCACTGACAATGCCGATCAATATTCTCATGCCCGCGCTGTCGCCGACGATGGAAAAGGGCAACCTCGCCAAGTGGCTCAAGAAAGAGGGCGACAAGGTCAAGTCCGGCGACGTGATCGCGGAGATCGAGACCGACAAGGCGACGATGGAAGTCGAGGCGGTCGATGAAGGCACGATCGCCAAGATCCTGGTGCCCGAGGGCACCCAGGACGTGCCGGTCAACGACGTCATCGCGGTCATGGCCGGCGACGGCGAGGATGTGAAGGCGGCGGCCAGCGCCGGAGCAGGCGCCACACCGGCCGCGAAACCCGCCGAGGCGCCGAAGCCCGCTGCCCAGGCCGCGCCGGCGGCGGCTCCCGCACCGGCGGCAGTGCCTGCGCCGAAGCCGGCCGCAGCGCCCGCCGCGGCGCCTCAGGCCGCCGCACCCGCCGCGCAGGCCAACGGCCACGCCCGCGTGTTCTCTTCACCCCTGGCGCGCCGGTTGGCAAAGGAAGCCGGCATCGATCTCGCCCGCATCACCGGCACCGGCCCGCATGGCCGCGTCATCGCGCGCGACGTCGACGAGGCCAAGTCCGGCAAGGGCCTGAAGGCGCCGGCGGCCGCGCCCGCCGCGGGTCCGAGCATCGCGCCGTCGATGTCGGACAAGCAGATCCTCGCGCTGTTCGAGCCGGGCTCCTACGAGGTGGTGCCGCATGACGGCATGCGCCGCACCATCGCGCAGCGTCTCACTGCCTCGGTGCAGAACGTCCCGCACTTCTACCTCACCATCGACTGCGACATCGGCAAGCTGCTCGCCGCGCGCGAGGAGATCAACGCCGCGGCGCCGAAGGACAAGGAGAAGAAGCCGCTCTACAAGATCTCGGTCAACGACTTCGTCATCAAGGCGATGGCGGTCGCGCTGCAGAAGATTCCGAACTGCAACGTCAGCTGGACCGAAGGCGGCATGCTCAAGCACAAGCATTCCGACGTCGGCGTCGCGGTGGCGATGCCGGGCGGCCTGATCACGCCGATCATCCGCAAGGCCGAGACCAAGACGCTCTCGACCATCTCTAACGAGATGAAGGATTTCGCCGCGCGCGCCCGCGCCCGCAAGCTGAAGCCGGAGGAATATCAGGGCGGCACCACCGCGGTCTCCAACCTCGGCATGTACGGCATCAACCACTTCACCGCCGTGATCAATCCGCCGCATGCCTCGATCCTCGCGGTCGGCACCTCGGAGGAGCGTCCGGTGGTGCGCGGCGGCAAGATTGAGATCGCGCACATGATGAGCGTGACCCTGTCGTGCGATCACCGCGCGATCGACGGCGCGCTCGGCGCCGAGCTGATCGGCGCCTTCAAGCAGCTGATCGAAAACCCCGTGATGATGATGGTGTGACGGGCATCCGCCATGTACGCGATCTACGGTCCGTACGTCCTGCTCGCCGCCGTCGCCGTCGCGTTGCTGGTCGCGGTCAACCGCGACCTGATATCGACGATCCAGTTCAGGATCATGATGATCGGCGCCGCGGTGCTGGCGCTGGCGTGGTCCGTGTTCCTCGGTGCGGTATGGCGGGAGTACGGATGAATGGCCGGCACGGCTCGCACGCGCTGGCCCTGGATCTCGCTGTTGCTGTCGGCCGCGCTGGTCTGCAATCCGGTCGGGTTCGATTTTCTGCACTCCGCGTTCTTCGCCGGCGAACAGCTGGCGCGGAACATCGCCCAGCCGCTCGTGCTGACGGCCCTGGCCATCATGGCCCTGGTGATCGGGCTCGAATGGCTGGTCAGGTCATTGATCGCAAGAAGCCGCGCCCGCGGCGTCACACGTTGAGTTGAACGGGAGCCGCCATGGCCGACACATCCTTTGACGTTATCATCATCGGCTCCGGCCCCGGCGGCTACGTGACCGCGATCCGCGCCGCGCAGCTCGGTTTCAAGACCGCGATCGTCGAGAAATCCTATCTCGGCGGCATCTGCCTGAACTGGGGCTGCATCCCGACCAAAGCGCTGCTGCGCTCCGCCGAGATCTATCACTACATGCAGCACGCCAAGGATTACGGCCTGTCGGCCGACAACGTCTCGTTCGATCCGAAGGCGGTGGTGCAGCGCTCGCGCGGCGTCTCGAAGCGCCTCAATGACGGCGTCGGCTTCCTGATGAAGAAGAACAAGGTCACGGTGATCTGGGGCGACGCCACGATCGATGCGCCCGGCAAGATCACGGTGAAGAAGTCGGCGGTCGAGGCGCCGAAGGGCGCCAGCGGCGAGGGCACCTATCAGGCCAAGCACATCATCGTGGCGACCGGCGCGCGGCCGCGCGTGCTGCCCGGGCTCGAGCCCGACAAGAAGCTGATCTGGACCTATTTCGAGGCGATGGTGCCGGAGCGGATGCCGAAGTCACTGCTGGTGGTCGGCTCCGGCGCGATCGGCATCGAGTTCGCCTCGATCTTCCACACGATGGGCGCCGATGTCACCGTGGTCGAGGTGCTGCCGCAGATTCTCCCGGTCGAGGACGCGGAGATTGCCGGGCTCGCCCGCAAGCGGTTTGAGAAGATGGGGATCAAGATCCTCACCTCGACCAAGGTGACAAAGCTCGAGAAGAAGGCCGACAGCGTGGTTGCGACCATCGACGACGGCAAGGAGAAGCCGCAAGCGGTGGAGTTCGAGCGCGTGATTTCGGCGGTCGGCGTGGTCGGCAATATCGAGAATCTCGGGCTGGAGAAGCTCGGCGTCAAGACCGACCGCGGCTGCATCGTGATCGACGGCCTCGGCAAGACCAGCGTCCCCGGCATCTATGCGATCGGCGACGTCGCGGGGCCGCCGATGCTCGCGCACAAGGCCGAGCATGAAGGCGTGATCTGCATCGAGGCGATCAAGGGCCTGCATCCGCATCCGATGGACAAGCTGATGATCCCGGGCTGCACCTACTGCAACCCGCAGGTCGCCTCCGTCGGCCTCACCGAGGCCAACGCCAAGGAAGGCGGCCGCGAGATCCGGGTCGGCCGCTTTCCCTTCGTCGGCAACGGCAAGGCGATTGCGCTCGGCGAGGACCAGGGCCTCGTCAAGGTGATCTTCGACAAGAAGACCGGACAGCTGCTCGGCGCCCACATGATCGGCGCCGAGGTCACCGAGCTGATCCAGGGCTACGTCGTGGCGATGAATCTGGAGACCACGGAAGAGGAATTGATGCACACCGTATTCCCGCATCCGACCTTGTCGGAGATGATGAAGGAAGCAGTGCTCGACGCCTATGGGCGCGTGCTGAATATCTGAGGCCGCGGACGGCGGCCACGGTCCCGTCATCCTGAGGAGCGCGGAGCGCGTCTCGAAGGATGCACGGCCCGGATCCAGCAGCGGGGCTCGTCGCCCTTCGAGACGGCCGCTGCGCGGCCTCCTCAGGGTGACGGGCCAAACACCGGTCAAAACGAACAGCAAGAAAGATCAGAGCCAGTGAAAGACAACGACAACCTCACCATCGAACGCCCGACCTTCGTCACCCATCTCGAATGCGCGATGGAGGGCGATCACTATCCCGCGGACCAGGTGCACAACCTCTCCAAGGCCGGCAAGCCGCTGCTGGTGCGCTATGACCTCGCCGGAGTGAAGAAGGCGCTGACCAAGGATGCGCTGGCGCAGCGTCCCGCCGATTTGTGGCGCTACCGCGAGCTGCTGCCGGTGCGCAAATGCAAGGACATCGTCTCGCTCGGCGAAGTCACGACGCCGCTGATCCGGCTACCGCGGCTCGGCGCCAGGCTTGGCGGCGGCGAGATCATTGTGAAAGATGAAGGCCGGCTGCCGACCGGCTCGTTCAAGGCACGCGGCCTCGTGATGGCGGTGTCGATGGGCAAGGCGCTCGGCATCAAGCACATGGCGATGCCGACCAACGGCAATGCCGGCGCGGCGCTGGCGGCCTACGCCACCTCGTGCGGCATCAAGACCACGATCTTCTGCCCGGCGGACACGCCGGAGGTGAATGTCAGCGAGATCGAGCTGCAGGGCGCCACGGTGTATCGCGTCAACGGCTATATCGACGACTGCGGCAAGATCGTCGGCGAGGGAAAAGCGAAAGTCGGCTGGTTCGACACCTCGACCCTGAAGGAGCCGTACCGAATCGAGGGCAAGAAGACCATGGGCCTCGAGCTCGCCGAGCAGCTCGGCTGGGACGTGCCCGACGTGATCTTCTATCCGACCGGCGGCGGCACCGGCCTGATCGGCATGTGGAAGGCGTTCGACGAGCTCGAGAAGATCGGCTTCATCGGAAGCAAGCGCCCGCGCATGGTCGCGGTGCAGGCCTCGGGCTGCGCGCCGATGGTGCGGGCCTATGAGGCCGGCACCGAACACGCCGCGCGCTGGGAGGACGCCCACACCATCGCCTCGGGCATCCGCGTGCCGCAGGCGATCGGCGACTTCCTCATTTTGCGCGCGGTGCGCGAGAGCAAGGGCTTTGCGATCGCCGTCGACGACGACAAGATCAGCGCCGCCCTCAACGAGGTCGCGCGCGAGGAGGGGCTGTTGCTGTGCCCCGAGGGCGCCGCGACCTATGCCGCCTACAAAGAGAGCCTCGCCGACGGCCGCGTCAGCAAGACCGACCGCGTGATGCTGTTCAACTGCGCCAGCGGCCTGAAATACCCGCTGCCGCCGATCACCCGTACGCTCGACCGGCACAAGCCGATCGACTTCTCGCAGTTCTGACGCCTCATCCGAAGGGCCATCTTGTCGAAAGGTGGCCCTTCAAAAATAATTAGAAACAAGAAAATTTAGGGAGAGCGTGATGCGGAAGCTGCTTCTGGCCGTGTTGGCGATGTTGGCGTTGACGGGGACCGTTTCCGCGGAAACCTATCCCGCGCACCCGATCACCATCGTGGTGCCGTTTGCTGCCGGCGGCCCCTCGGATGCGATGGCGCGCATCCTCGGCGAGCGCATGAAGCAGTCGTTGGGCGAGGTGCTGCTGATCGAGAACGTGACCGGGGCGGGCGGCTCGATCGGCGTCGGCCGTGCGGTGCGCTCGGCGCCCGACGGCTACACCATCTCGTTCGGCCATCTCGGCACCCACGTCGCGAACGGCGCGATCTACAAGCTCGGCTACGACCTCGTCGCCGATCTCGAGCCGGTGGTGCTGCTGCCGAGCAACCCGATGATCATCGTCAGCAAGAATGCAGTGCCGGCGAAATCGCTGAAGGAACTGCTGGAGTGGCTGAAGTCGCGGCCGGCGCCGCCGACCGCGGGCACCGCCGGCGCCGGCAGCGGCAGCCATATCGCCGGGCTCTATTTCGAGAACGTCTCCGGCATCAAGCTGCAATACGTGCCGTATCGCGGCACCGGGCCTGCGCTGAACGATCTCGTCGCCGGCCAGATCGACATCATCGTCGACCAGACCTCGAATTCGATCAACCAGGTCCGCGCCGGCAATATCCGCGCCTATGCCGTCACCGATTCCAAGCGGGTCGCGAATGCGCCTGACGTCCCGACGGTGGACGAGGCCGGCCTGCCGGGCTTCCACATGACGCTGTGGTCCGGCCTCTGGGTGCCGAAGGGCACCCCGAAGGAGATCGTGGCCAAGCTCAATGCCGCTGCGGTCGCGGCGATGGCCGATCCGGCCGTGCAGAAGCAGCTTGAGAATTTGGGCTTGCAGATGCCGCCGAAGGACCAGCTCACGCCGGATGCACTCGGCGCCTGGCAGAAGGCGGAAATCGCAAAATGGTGGCCGATGATCAAGGCCGCCAATGTGAAGGTGGATTGAACCGCGCTCTCTCCGCATCGGCCCGGCCCCCGTGCGCAATTGCGCACTAGGCCGGGGCGACGCTGGATTATTGCGACGGCATTGCCTCAGCCGGCGCCGCGTTGCTCTCCTGCGTCACGACGCGCTCGCCGTTCTTGGCCACCGCCGTGCCGGCGTCCTCGAACCGTGCCTGGTAGACCGCGAAATTCTCCATCACGCGCTGGACGTAGTTGCGCGTCTCGGAGATCGGGATCCGCTCCACCCAGTCGACCGGATCGACCTTGGGATCGCGCGGGTCGCCATAGGCCTTGATCCAGTCGCGAACGCGGCCGCGGCCGGCGTTGTAGCCGGCAAAGGTCATGATGTGGCAGTTGCGATATTCCGACAGCAACGCGCTGAGCTCGGCTGCGCCCATCTGGGTGTTGTAGACGGGATCGGACACCATCCGGCTCCAGTCATAGCTGACGCCGAAGCGCTTGGCGGTGTCGCGGCCGGCTTCGGGTGTCACCTGCATCAGGCCGACGGCGTTGGCCGCCGACTTGTCGCGCTGGTCGAACGCGCTTTCGGTGCGCGCGATCGAGTAGGTCATGCTGCGGCCGATATCGGGGGCGATCGGCGTGTGCTTGGGAATGCCGATCACCGGGAAAGCGTAATGGTCGAAGGCAAAGCCGCGCGCGAGCGCGATCTTGCCGATCTGCAGCATGGCCCGGGCATCGTTGCGGCGGCCGGTGAGCTCGCCGAGCGCTTCGAGCATCCCGACATCGGTGCTTTCCTCGGCGAGGTCGGCGGCGAAATAGAGCACGATGTCGGGCTCGCCGATCGCATAGAGCATATCGGCGGCGCGGACGCGCTCGTCCGCTGCCATGCTGCCGGCGTTGGCGGCCGGCGAGGGCGCGCGCAGCTCGACGCCACCATCACGGCCGAGCCTGGCCAGCGCGAGCTGACCGTAATAGGCCGTCGGGTAGCGCGCGGCGGCCTGGTAGTCGGCCCGCATCGCCGCGGAATTGCCGAGTGCCTCGGCGGCGCGGCCACGCCAATAGGCGGCGCGCGCCAGCACGGTCGGGTTGGTCTGGCCCTCGTCGATATGCGCGAAGTGCGCCGCGGCGGCGTCGGCGTCGTTGAGATAGCGCAGCGCGATCCAGCCGCGCATGAAGTGCATGTCGGAGCGGTAATAAGGATTGTCCGGCGCCGCCGCGGGCCGGATCACGTCATAGGCCGCCTGGTACTCGCCCTGGTCAAGCAGCTTGCGGGAGAGGATGCGGCGCTCGCGCCACCACTGGTCGGTGTCCTGCTGCGCCATCGTCTCGGGCTCAGCCGCGATCGTCACGCGGGCCGCTTCGTCGACCTTGTTCTTCGCGAGCAGCCACTGAATTCGGCACAGCGTGTAGCCGAGATCGCGGCGGGCATCGGCCGGCACATCGTTGAGTGTGTCCTCTGCCTTGCTGGATTGTCCGCGGACCGCGCCGCAGGCTTTCACGATCGCCAGATCGTCGCTGCCGAGCCGCTGCGCCGCGCGCCGCGCGCCGGCGAGGTCCTTGGCGCCGATCCGCTTGTCCATGCGCGCCCGATGGTCGTCGCGCGTCAGCAGGTCCTTGAACGCATCATAGGCGTCGCTCTCAGTGCGATCGGACAGCTCCTCCGAGCGCCATGCTTCGCGCACCAGGCGGGTGGCGCCGTCGCGGTCGCCTTCGGCCAGCAGCGTGCGGGCGAGCGCGAACTTGCCCTTGGCGCTGATCGGCTGATCGAGAGTGAAGCCGTGCACCGTGGCCGGATCGCTGCGCTCCTGCCACATCCGCGCTTCGGCGCGCTTGCGCAACAGCGTGACGCTTGGCCAATCCGGATTGGCCGTCACGAATGCCGCATAGCGGGTGAACGGCGCGCTCGATTCCGAGTGGCGCAGCAGATACCACTCGACGAGTTTTCGCCCGACCGGGTCGGTGATCTTGGCCTGGATGTCGGTCGCGTCGCTGGTCTTGCCTCTGCGCGCGGCGAGGATCGCGTCCCTGATCGTGGCGAGATCGCCCGACAATTGCGGCCCGGCGGGTTTCTCCGGCTCGGGCGCCTTCTCAGCGGATTTGGAAGGAGCGGATTTGGCCTTCGCGGATTTCCGTTTGTCGGCGCCATGTCTGGCGTGCCGCCGCTTGCCGGAGGCACTCTCGCGCGCGGCCTTGCCGCCATGCGCCTTCTTGTCCCCGTGGCCGCTCTTGGCCTGGTGCTGGTGATGCGGCTTGGCGGTCGCCTGGACCGGAAGCAGCGCGAGCGCGGCGGCGGTGGCGAAGCACGCCAGCGGACGTAGGCAACGGTTCATTCCCTGGTCCCCCCTGAGAAACCATGAGGCACAACAGAACGCGTCATACGGCGGCACAACCGCCGCAGATTATCACTACCCTCGATTCTCGAGTGTTAATGCAGCTGCAACTCAACAGGGAAAACGCGGCGAAATATGGAATATGGCGTGTGGAACCCGCGGGAACCGGGGTTTTTACGGGCGGAAATGGACAGGCCGCACCATGCTTTGACCGGTTCCTCGTGAGTTGTATCGTCGTTGCGAACGCACGTGGGGGCTGCCGATGTCACTGACGGATCACTTTTCGCAAGCTGGTGCGCCATGACGGCTCGCCTCAGAACCATCCTCGACGGCGGCCGCTATTTCGAAGGCCCGCGCTGGCATCGCGGGCGGCTCTGGTTCGTCGATTGCATGGCGCGGAGGCTTCTGAGCATCAGCCCATCGGGCGAGTTGCAGGAGCATGCTGCGCTGACGGACGACACGCCGTGTGGGCTCGGCCTCCTGCCTGATGGCGACATCGTCGTGCTGACGATGTTCAGGAAGAGGCTGCTGCAGTTTTCCGATGGAGCGCTGTCGCTCTATGCCGATCTCTCCGAGGTCGCGACCGGCACGATCGACGACATGATCATCGACGGGCAGGGACGCGCCTATGTCGGCGATCTCGGCTTCAACCTACCGCCGCCGGAGCGCCGCGGCGCGGTCGGCCGGATCATCCTCGTGACGCCCGACGGCAGTGCGCGCGTCGTCGCGGAAGGCTTGCGGTTTCCCAACGGCATTGCCGTCTCCTCTAACCATCGCCGGCTCGTCGTTGCCGAAATGGATGGCGCAGGTCTCGCCGATTACGACATCGCGCCGGACGGCGGCCTGAGTCTGCGCGGGCGGTTCGGCAGCATCAACGATCCCGACGGCATCTGCCTCGATGCCGACGGGGCGACCTGGGTCGCGTCTTTCACGGAGGATGCTTTTGTCCGGATCGATCGCACCGGCGTGGAGCGTGAGCGCATCACGGTGTCCGGCCGCCGCGCGCTTGCCTGCGCGCTCGGAGGTGCGGACCGCAGGACGCTGTTCTGCCTGAGCGCGGAGACGTCCTACGAGGAGCTACGCAAGGGCAGGTCCACGTCGCGGATCGATGTGGTCGAGGTCGACACGCCGGGTGATGGCTATCCCTGAGCCGCGACCGCAGGCGCGTCTCACTTCTTCTTTTTCTTCTCTCTCCACTTCAGGATGTCGGCCTGGCTCCTGAAGGCGCGGGCGAGGGAGCGCATCTGGTTGGCGACAAGTGCGTCGGCCGTCGTCAATGCAACCCGCTCCGCGGTTTGCGCCTGCTTGCGAATTGCCTTGGCCATTTTCATGAAGGAACCAATCGCGCCGCGTCGCTCTGGTTCCTGCACGAGCGACTGCGTCTTGATCTCGGGGCCTTGAGTTTCGTTCTCGTTTCGTTCATATTTGCGCGCTCCGGGAGAGCGCCGCCATGGACGCCGAGCGAGACCGCGAAATCATCAGGCTGTGGAACGAGCTCCGCCGGCTACAGCGCGAGGGGCGTCCGACGGCGTTGCTGGTCCGCCGGATTGAGAAGGCGCTCGCGGAACGCGAGCAGGAGGCCGCCTGAAACTCTCGTCTTGCCGCGTCCCCTCTGCGCGAAAACGGTCTAGCGCCCGCCGTCCGGCCCCATGATCACATTCGGCAGCCAGGTCGATATCTGCGGAAAGAAGCAGAGCAACAGCACTGCGAACATCATCAGCAGCACGAACGGCAGCGTGCCCCAGATCACCTCGCTCAAGGGGATGTCGGGCGCGACGTTGCGGATGACGAAGATGTTGAGGCCGACCGGCGGATGGATCAGGCCCATCTCCATCACGATGGTCATGACGACGCCGAACCAGATGATGTCGAACTCGGCCGCGCGCAGCGGCGGCAGGATGATCGGCGCGGTCATCAGGATGATCGAGACCGGCGGCAGGAAGAAGCCGAGCACGATCACCATCACGAGGATCGCAAACAAGAGCTCCCAGCGCGGCAGGTGCATGGCGACGATCGCTTCCGCCGCCGACTGCGAGATGTGCAGGTAGCTCATCACATAGGAATAGAGCAGTGACATGCCGATGATCAGCATCAGCATGGTGGACTCGCGGATGGTCGATTTCAGGATCGGCGACAGGTCGCTGGGCGTCCACACGCTGTAGATCACGGCGATCAGCCCGAGCGCCAGGAGGCCGCCGAGGCCGGCGGTTTCCGACGGCGTGGCGTAGCCGCCATAGAGCGCGATCATCACGCCGGTCAGCAGCAGCACGAACGGGATCACGCGCGGCAGCGCGCTGAAGCGCTCGGCCATGGTGAATTCGTCATGCTGCAGGATCGCCGCGTCCTTGCCGGTCGCGTCATAGACGGCGCGGGCCATGGCGTATTCCTTGCGGAAGCGGAACACGGCGTAGAAACCGAACAGCGTCACCAGCAGCAGGCCGGGGCCGATGCCGGCGAGAAACAGCCGTCCCAGCGATTTCTCGGCTGCGACGGCGAACAGGATCATCGTGATCGAGGGCGGCAGCAGGATGCCAAGCGTGCCGCCGGCGGCGATGATCCCTGCGGCAAAGCCGCCGGAATAGCCGCGCTTGCGCATCTCCGGAATGCCGGCCGAACCGATCGCCGAGCAGGTCGCCGGCGAGGAGCCGGCCATTGCCGCGAACAGGGCGCAGGCGAACACATTGGCGACGCCGAGGCCGCCGGGCACGCGGTGCAGCCAGGCATGCAACGCCGAATAAAGATCCTGGCCGGCGCGCGATTTGCCGATCGCCGCGCCCTTCAGGATGAACAGCGGGATCGACAGCAGCGTGATCGAGGCCATCTCCTCGTAGACGTTCTGCGTCACCGTATCGAGCGAGGCCGCCGGCATGAAGATCGCCATGAACACAACCGCGACCGCACCGAGCGCGAACGCGATCGGCATGCCGGAGAACATCGCAAACAGGGTGGCAAGTCCGTAGGAGATACCAATACCAAACACGGTCATCGGCGCGCGCCACCCGTCAGCGGAATGATGATTTGCAGGAGGATCTGCACGCAGAGCAGCGTCATGCCCAGCGCCATCAGCACGTAGGGGATGGCGAGCGGCGGCGACCACATCGAGTTGGATACCTGGCCGTCGACATAGGCTTCATGTGCCAGGGTCCAGGACTTCCAGGCGAAGAAGGCGCAGAACGCGAAGCTCGCGACGTCGACCAGCCACAGCCTGATGGCGTTGGCGCGCGCCGAGAGCAACCCGACGAACGCCTCGATGCTGACATGGCCGCGCTGGCTCTGCACATAGGCCGAGGTCATGAAGGTGGCGCCGACCAGGAGGAACACGGCGGCCTCGTCCTGCCAGTAGTTCGGGCTGTGGAACAGGGCGCGGCCGAGCACGCTGTAGCTCAGGATCACGCAGGCCGCGACCAGGGCGAGGGCGGCGAACACCACGATGATGTTGTTGCAGATGGACAGCGCGCGCCCAAGCAAGGCCACGGGCGTGTTGCCCGCGGCGATGCTTGCGGTTTCGGCCTGATCCGGGACCGGACCATGCATCATGCGGCGACGTCGCTTGCGAGCTTCAAAAGGTTGGCGGCGGTGGCGGTCTTGGCGCCATAATCCTTCCACGCGGTATCGCGCGCGATGTCGCGCCACTTGCCGACAATGGTTGCATCGAGCGCGCTGACCTTGGCGCCGGCCTTCTCATAGACCTTGGCGACTTCGGTATCGTCGTCCTGCGCTCCCTTGCGGCCGAACGCCTCGAGTTCGGTGCCGACGGCGAGGATGATGTCCTGCTGGTTTTTCGGCAGCTTGTCGAAGATCGCCTTCGACATCATCAAGGGCTCCAGCATGAACCAGTAGGAGGCGCCGGCGCCCGAGGTCAGCGACTTCGCGACCTCCTCGAGGCGGAACGAGATCAGGCTGGTGGAGGAGGTGATGCCGGCGTCGCAGGCGCCGGTCTGCATCGCGGCGTAGAGCTCGTTCGAGGGCACCGACAGCACGGCGGCGCCGGCGGTCTGCAGCACCATGTCCATCTCGCGCGAGCCGCCGCGCACCTTGAGGCCCTTGGCATCTTCAGGCGCCACGATCGGCTTGGAGCGGCTGGCGACGCCGCCGGCCTGCCAGACCCAGGAAATCAGCAGAATGCCCTTGTCGGCGAGGAAGTCGGTCAGCGCCTTGCCGACCGGCTCCTTCTTCCAGCGCAGGCCCTGATCGTAGGTGGTGACGAGGCCCGGCATCAGGCCGATATTGGTCTCCGGCAATTCGCCGCCGGCATAAGGCATCGGATACAGGCTGAGATCGAGCGCGCCCTTGCGCATCGCCGAGAACTGCGCGTTGGTCTTGATCAGCGACGAGTTCGGGTAGACCTCTGCGGTCAGCTCGCCACCCGAGCGCTTGGCGACCTCGGCCGCGAACATCCTGCACAGCCGGTCGCGGAAGTCGCCCTTGTCGATGGTGCCGCCGGGGAACTGGTGGGAGATCTTCAGAGTGGTCGCGGCATGCGCGGTCCCGATGCCCATCCGCAGGACGGCGGGTGCGGCGAGGGCGGAAGCGAGGACGTGGCGGCGTGTGAGCATTGTTCTCCCCTGAGAGCTTCTTGAGTGGCTGTTAGGCCGGCGCGGAGCCTTAGCTTAGCCGGTCTTCGCGTGAATATTCTCTAGTCTGATAGTTCGAGGCGCCCTGATAGTGCGAGCCCGTACGGGGCTGCAAGTCCTGACGTTCAAGTCCTGACATTCAAGCGTTGCCGTTGTTGCAGCGCACACTGATGCGCGGTGACGCCGCGTCGTCACGCAACCGTCGCGCGACCGGACGCCGGGCGACCGCAGCCGCGCCGCTTCAAGAATTCGTTATTGGAGGTAACGTCGGCCGGCGCAAGTGCGTCGAGCAGAGAGCGGCAAGTCGTCGCGCTCACATTCGACCACACAAGGGATCATCACCATGACCACCAAGACCCGCCTCGGCCTTTCCGCCGCGCTGCTATCGTTCAGCCTGGCGCTGGCGCCCGCCGCCTTCGCTCAGGACAAGATGGGCAAGGATGACGCGATGAAGAAGGAAGACACGATGTCCAAGGATGCCATGAAGAAGGACGGTGGCATGATGAAGAAGGACGACGCCATGAAGAAGGACGGCGGCGCGATGATGAAGAAAGACGACGGCATGAAGAAGAACTGACTGCCGTCATCGCCCGCTGTCCGCAGGCCCGCCGCTCTGGCGGGCCTGGTTGCGCCTTAGCGCTTCTTCTTGCCGCGCTCCTTGCGTGCCGCGTAGCGGGCATCGCGCTTGGCCTTCTGCTCGGCGAGCAGCGCCTCCTCGCGGGCGGTTTCCTCTTCCTTCTCGCGCGCAATGCGGGCGGCCTCGGCGGCTGCGGCCTCGTCCTCGCGGCGCTTCTGCTCGGCCTTTTCGGCCTCACGGGTTTCCTTGGCCTTGGCGCGGCGGTCGGCGATCGCCGCGCGCTCCTCGGCACGTGCCTTCACAGCGGGATCGTCAGCTCCCGGCTGGGAGCGAAACTTGTTGAGGAGGTTTTGCCGCGCCTGCAGGGCCGCTTTCTGGCGGTCGGCAAAACCCGGTTCCTTGAAGCCACTCATAGAGGAAGCCTTGCTGCTTTCTGTTCGGGTGATGGATGGGGTTGGTTCGGCGTTTCAATAAGTGAATGGCGACGAAATTGCCAGTGGCGAACGGAGGGCTGTGGAGCAAGGGAGATATGAGCCAGCGTCAAGCGGCCATCGTTCGCCCCGCGGGCGCGTGGTGAGTGGCTGGTCACCAAGGGCTGTTGAACAAGGGCTGTTGAAAAGTTCAGCCGCGCTGAAGGTGCTCGCGTCGTCCGTTACCCAGGACCTTGGCAACCGTCTCGGCGGTCATCGCGCTCCGGTCCGAGGCGCGCTGGGCTTCCAGCCTGTCGCGCGCCTTTTCGGTGATCAGCAGACTGATCAGCCGCAGCCTGCTGCTCTCATCGACAGCCTCCGAGAGCAACTGCCTGTAACGCTGATAGTTGTACGTCGTCGCTTCTTGTTCGCTCATCGGCACGCCCCGCACACGCGCTCCACTTCAGCGAGTACTCTTTCGCGAGTCGCCCCTGGCGCGCAACGGAATTGCGCTGCCGACGGCCGCGGCCGTGCATTTCGTAGTGCGACTGTTGCAGAATTGATCGCACGCAACCGTGCAAACGGTCATGATGCGGACCGTGGCAATCGGGAACCGAAGCTGGCATGAGCGAATCCGACGACGGAGGCAGCAGAAGGGGCGCGCTGATCGGACTGCTGGTCGCCGTGGTCATGCTCGCGGTCGGCCTCTGGCTCGCGCATGACCTGACGGCGGCGAGCAAGATGCAGGACTGCCTGATGTCGGGCCGGACCAACTGTAATGTGATCGAGCCGGCGCGCTGACCCCGTCTTGCGGCAGTGCAATATCGATCCCACATCCACCCCAAAGACTCGGGCTGAACTGTTTGATCCCGGTTGTGATTCCGATCACACGCGGACAGGCGGGCTGCCTGATCGACTCCTGGAGATCGGCGGGAACCAAGGCCATGATGTCCAAGCTGTGGTCCGGAAAGGGCGCGGCGCTGGCTGCCGCAGGCGCGGCGGGTGCCGTTTTGGTGGCGTATCTATCCCTGACGCTGGCGTCGCCCGAGCCGGTGTCCAACGCGGCGCTTGGGCCGGAATGGCAATGCAGCCGGGTCGCTTTCGTGCTGACCACCTGCACCCGGGCGACCGAGGCCGAAGCGGAGGCCAAGCCGCAGGGCGAGGTCAAGGCGATCCCGGTGCGGGCGAAGGACGATTGTCCGCCGGAGCTCTAGATCTTTTTCTGGCGCGTTGTCCGCACGCGAGGCGGTGCCGATTTCGCTGGAAGGCGCGCCGGCCGGGCCGCAGCAGCGGCCGCATTTCAGGTTATTTCTTGGTGGTACCGCGCGGCTTGATCGACAGGCCGAGGCGCATGGCCATCTTCTTGATCCGCTCCGGCGAGCGGCCGGTCGCCTTCACGACCTCCTCCAGCGACTTTGAGGAGCGTGCCAGTTCCATCAGTCGTCGGTCCTCCTTGAACGACCACCGCGGCTTTCGGGCCATCTTGTTGGTATCCTTGTGCATTGCTGGGCAACAAAGCCGCCAGGCGGGGTCGCCTGACGGCCTTGCCGGTGTGGGCCCGGACCTTGGGGAAATGTCCGGTGGATAAGCAATACTGCTTCCGAATAAGGCCGCAATTGAAACCGGAATTTAACCTAACCTATCAAGGTTACTTGCAACGTTGCTCGGATACGGCGTGGCAGGAGGCCTTATGCGCAAGGTCGCCATTTTGAGTGCCGCAGCATTTTTACTGTCCGGTTGCTGGTCAGACCCGGAGGTCACGGGATCGACCAACAGCTGTGCGGCCAATCTTTACAGTCAGTACAATCCCAAGGTCATGGATCAGTGCGTCAACGCCTGCATCAAGTGTGACCGCGGCAACGTTACGACCTGCACGACCTCCTGCACGCTGAAGGGCGCGCGGTAATCGATCCGCGCATTCTGATGCCAGCGAGGCCTCGTGGCGTCACGCCAACGGGCCGCCTTGCGTGGCGCGATGATCGCCTTTATCGCGTCGGGGCAGCGGCGCCGTCGGCGCGCCGGACACTGAGAGTGTGGAACAGGGCGCGATGAGCGGGCTTTCCTATGTCGCGGTCGACTGGGGCACCAGCAGCTTCCGGCTCTGGCTGATGAGCCCCAGTGGCAAGGTGCTCGGTGAGCGCCGCAGCGATGAAGGCATGACCGCGGCAGCAGGGACCGGCTTTGCGACCGTGCTGCAATCGCATCTCGATGCGCTGGGCGCGGCGGCCGACCTGCCGGTCGTGATCTGCGGCATGGCGGGCGCGCGGCAGGGCTGGGTCGAGGCCGGCTATATCGATACGCCGGCGGATCTGTCGGACATCCTCAAGGGCGCTGTCGTGGTCAGCGGGCAGGCGCGCGATATCCGTATCCTGCCCGGGATTGCGCAGCGTGATACCGCAGCGCCCGACGTCATGCGGGGCGAGGAGACCCAGCTGCTGGGTGCGCTCGGCTTGAACGCGCCGGGCGAGGCGCTCGTCTGCATGCCGGGAACGCATTCCAAATGGGTGAGGGTCCGCGGCGGAACGGTCGAGCGCTTTGCGACCTTCATGACCGGAGAGTTGTTCAGCGCGATCGCGCGCGACACCATCCTGTCGCACGCCGTCGCCGGCGCAGAGGAGGCGGTTGACGGCGATGCGTTCCGCGCGGCCGTCGCGGAGGCATTCGCGGCGCCGGCGCTATCGGCCAATCTGCTGTTTCGCGTGCGATCGCGGCAGCTGTTGTTCGGCGGCAGCGCACAGGCCGCGCGTGAGACGATCTCGGGTACGCTGATCGGCGTCGAGCTGGCGGCGGGCCTTGCGGAGCGAAAGCAGGGAGCGCCGGTTACGCTGATCGCCTCGGGCCGGTTGCAGCGGCTCTATCAGATGGCGCTCGAATGCCTTTCGATTCCGCTCGATGCCGTGGATGCGGAGGAGGCGGTTCGCCGTGGTCTCGCCGGCGCGGCGGCGGCGATCTGGAAGAACTGAGGGATCAACGCATGAGCATTCCGTTTCCGCCGATGAAGCGACCGCTGGTCGCGATCCTGCGCGGCGTCAAGCCGGACGAGGTGCTGGGCATCGTCAGCGCGCTGCTCGACGCCGGCATGACGGCGATCGAGATTCCGCTGAACTCGTCCGAGCCGTTCCGCTCGATCGAGATCGCGGCGAAGCGCGCGCCGGCCGATGTTCTGATCGGCGCCGGCACGGTGCTGACTGCAGCAGACGTCGATCGTCTGCACGACGTCGGCGGCCGCCTCATGGTGTCGCCGAATGTCGATGTCGAGGTGCTGGCGCGCGCGCGGGACCATGCGATGATCACGATGCCCGGCGTGTTCTCGCCGACGGAAGCGCTGCTCGCCGCGCGCGCGGGGGCGTCGAGCCTGAAATTCTTTCCGGCCAGCGTGCTCGGCGCCGCCGGCATCACCGCGATCCGCGCCGTGCTGCCGCCGGATGTGACGATCGCCGCGGTCGGCGGCGTCTCGGACCAGAATTTCGCCGAGTATGTGAAAGCGGGCATTCGCGCCTTCGGTCTCGGCAGCAGCCTCTACAAGCCGGGCATGACGGCCGCGGATATTGCTGTCAGGGCAAAGGTGACGATCGAGGCGTATGATGCGGCCGTGCAGGGCGCCGGCTAGGCGCGGTGCTTTTGGCAAGCGCGCTAATCGTCCCGCTTGCCGCCGTCGATCACCCTGAACAGCGGCGCCGCCTCGCGGGGATTCTCAAGCAGCTCTTCGACCATGGCGATCGCGGCCGCGACGTATTTCCCGGTCGCGGCGTCCAGTGGCCGTTCGGCTTCGTCTGACAGCGCGAGCTTGGCGCCTTCGAGCAGCTTGCGGGTGCGGACGGCGGACTCGTCGCCGGCGGTGAGGGCGGCTCGCGCGATCGATCGCAGCACGAACAGTTCGCCCTCCAGCCGCAGCAGGCGGTCATTCAGCTTGCTCAGGACAGTGTTCAGGTTCCGCATGGCGCGCTCTCCGGCATTTGACCCGTCTTGCATACACGGTCATTCCTGACGAAATTCTTGTGGCGGCCACGCACCATTTGGTTGGTTGAATGGCGTTTCCGGTCTCCTCATGTTCCCGGTGGTCCGGCCGTTGTCATTTGACGAAGGCCTCCATGGCCCTAATAGAATGGCCGCGGTCCGGCGCGCCCGGGAAGCGCGTCAGTTTCATCCCATCGCGACGAGGGAATAGATATGAGGATTGCCGTCGAAACGACCGTTGCCGCGCCGATCGCGGATGTCTGGCGCGCCTACACGACACCCGACGACATCAAGCAGTGGAACGCGGCTTCCGACGATTGGCACACGACCGCCGCGACGGTCGACCTGCGCACCGGCGGCGCCTTCTCGTCGCGAATGGAAGCCAAGGACGGCAGCATGGGGTTCGATTTCGCCGGCACCTACACCAGGGTCGAGGAGCCCCGTCTGCTCGAATATTCTTTCGGCGATCGCAGCGCGCAGGTCGCATTCACGCCGGAGACTGGCGGCGTCAAGGTGCAGGTCAGCTTCGACAGCGAGGATACCCATTCGGTCGAGCAGCAGCGCGGCGGTTGGCAGGCGATCCTGGATAACTTCAAGCGTTACGTCGAAGCCAAGCGGCGGTCCTGATCCGGCGATCGGAGGGCGGCGTGACGTTGAAGCGACCGCGCGCGGCGATGCCGGCGAGCATCCGTCGCGAGCTCGATGCGACCGGACTGATGCAGGCGTTCAAGGCGCGCCCGCCCTATCAGCGCAACGACTATCTGCACTGGATCGGCCGCAGCGTGCGAGCTGCAACACGGCGCAAGCGGATCGACCAGATGCTGGCGGAGTTGAAAGCTGGTGGGGTGTATATGGGAATGGCGCATCGACCGAGCAAACCAAGGTGAGACTCTCGCGGGTTGATCGCTGCGCACCGTGCGTCCGCATCGCTCGCTTGATGTTTTTAGTCGTGCGAATCCTCATCGAGGAAAAAGGACGATCCCGGAATCGTCCATCGCGATCCTGAAAATATCGACGACCGAGGCGGGCACTCACAATCCCCTAAGAACGCACTCTTGGATTAAGAAACTGCGAAGCGCGCTCCCGGCGCTCACGGCATATGTTGGAACCTGCAACGCACGAACAGAAAGCGATCGGTCTCTCAATCGCCTCCGGAACTTTGTTCACGCACGGAGAACTACGGAATCGTTTCGTGCGCTGAATGATAAAGACGGCACTGATTTCACGGCACACGGCGAACATCGAAAAAGAAAGGCCTCAGCGCGTGGGCCACGCTGAGGCCAAGTAGACACTTTGGTCGTGAGGCACCGTCGCCGGCGCCTCGGTGCCTAACTTATCTTCGTTTCTGTGTTTCCAAATGGCCCATTTGGGCCATGCCGCGTGATAGCCAATTTGGGACATGCGCTGCTGGCACAAAGTGTGCATTCTTGGAGCTGTCAGGATTTTGCATCACCTTCCTGGGGCTAGGGCCAGCGCCGTTCGCATGTATTTCAAGCGGACGGCGTTGTGCATTCTGGCGACCGCGCGGGCTATCACCTGGCTGCGCTCAGGGTCAGCGGTCCACCGACCGAATCTCGAGGTTCTCGATTTTCAGGGGCGGCGTTGAGGGGACGTTCTGCTCGTTCAACGGATGCAGCGTGATCGGCGTATTCGAGCCGCCGGCGAGGACGTTGACGCCGGCGCCGTCGGCATGGGCGTAGACGCCGGCGAGATCGTCGCTTCCAAGCCACGGCACGGGCGCCATCACCTTCCAGGTCATGGCGACTTCTTGATCTCCGATCAGAACACCGAGATTGCGGATGGCCGCGACATAACGACTGTCCGGCGCGCTATCGACGTGCAGCACGCAGTTGAGGTTGGTCACCGGACCCACGACGAACCCGGTATCGGGTCCGCCACGACACTCGAGCGTTCCGGCCTGCACCTGCTGCGCATTGGCGGCTGCGAGCGGCGCAGCGAGAACCGCCGCACCACACAGAGCAGAGGCGATCGAACGGCTTGTCACACGCATGGTGCTGGACAACGCGGATCGGCGCGCAATCGGCCCATAACCCCGCGTGCGGCCTTCGCTTGTGGTTAAGAGAGCCTTAGAGATTGGTTTGATTGCTGCCGACGGTCGACGTTCGCGAGCACCGGCCAGGAAGACGACGATCAACCAACGGCGATACTTCGTCGTCGTCGTCCGGCCAACACCTCGATGGTGGATCTATCGGCGTCGAACGAGCGTGCTCGATTTCCAGGCAGGAGAGGCCGCGGCGAAGCAAGGCGACCGGTCCTGGCAATGACGCCAAGGCGTTCGGATCACGGCGGTGAGCCCGTCCCGAAAAATTACGCCGCCGGGCTCGAAATGGATTGTCCCGGCAGCGCCCTGCTCCAATCTGGGCCCGCAATCCCAGTCATGTTTGTGTCTGCAAAACCGGCGCCAAGGTTCGAGCGCCCCCGTAGTCATACGGGGACTGGCGTCCCGTGATGGACTCGTGTTGGCGACTTGTGCGCTGGCGAAGGTCCGATTGTCAGGGTGATCCACGCCGCCGCGCGAGAACGGCTGATCGCCACCGATGCTCCGCCCGATCAGCTATGGTGCTCCAGCTTCCGCATCTCCTGCAGGCGAGCCAGGCAGAAATCCCGATACAACTCGTTGATGAAATCCCACATGACCTAATCCCCTTGGTCCAATGCCGGGACGCTACGCCGGGTTTGTTTCCGGCGGGCTTCGCGGCTTCCGGAAAATGGTTTCATTGGAGGGAGCAGATTGGCGATCCCGGCAGGATTCGAACCTGCAACCCGCGGAGTAGAAATCCGCTACTCTATCCAGTTGAGCTACGGGACCGTGGCGGCCTTGTAGCACCGCCAATATGAAAAATCCGCCTTTCCGCCAAGTCCGGCCGAACCGATTTTTGTGGTCGAGCGACAAAGGCGAGCAGGGACCCGCCCTGCGTTGGCCTGTCCAGCCCGTCGCGCCGCGCGACACTGCCGCCGGGGGCTGGTCAAAGGAATGTCGGCAATGCGATCTGCGACGTTTTCGTCCGTTCATGTCCGCGCCTTCACTCCGTCACCTTTTCGCGCATTTTTGGCCCCAACGCGGCGTTCGACCGCGGGGCGTTCAGGAGCTCCATCATGATCGGATTGGTTCGTGCCGCCACGCTATGCGCCACGCTGCTGCTCGCCCTGGTGAGCGCCCAGGCCGCGGACAAGGCCTTCAGGCGCGACGATCTCGCCGATTCCGCGATCAAGCTGGAAGCCCAGATCAAGAGCGAGGCCGGCGCGGTCAACAAATCGGCCGCGACCCTGCGCACCGACGCAGACGCCGCGTTCAAGCGCAATGATTTCCGCGGCGGGCTGCAGATCCTCGGCCAGATCGCGGCGACCACGCCAGAGGACGGCGCCAACTGGCTGCGCCTCGCCCGGACGATCTTCCAGATTCGGTCGGCGAGCTCCAGCGAACAGACGTTTCTGATGGAGCGCGCCTCCACCGCCGCCTACATCGCCTATCAGCGCGCCGGCAATGCGGGCGAGGAGGCGGACGCGCTCGCCGTGCTCGGCAAGGCGCTTGCCGAGCGCAAGCTGTGGCGCCCGGCGCTGGACAGCCTGCGGCTGTCGCTCGACATGCGTGAGGTCGCCGACGTCCGCGGCCAGTACGAGAAGATGCGCGACGAGCACGGTTTCCGGCTGCTCGATTATACCGTCGATTCCGACGCGGCCTCGCCGCGCGCCTGCTTCCAGTTCTCCGAGGAGCTCGCCAAGCGGGTCGACTTCGCGCCGTATCTGGCGCTCGCCGGCACCGACAAGCCGGCCTTGTCGGCGGAAGGCCAGCAGCTCTGCGTCGACGGGCTGAAGCACGGCGAGCGCTACAACATCAATCTACGCGCCGGCCTGCCTTCGACCGTCAAGGAGACCCTGCCGAAATCGGCCGAGTTCAACATCTATGTCCGCGACCGCAAGCCGTTCGTGCGGTTCACCGGGCGGGCCTATGTGCTGCCGCGGACCGGACAGCGCGGTATCCCGGTGGTCAGCGTCAACACGCCGGCGGTCAAGGTCGACGTCTTCCGGATCGGCGACCGCAACCTGATCAACACCGTGATCGACAGCGATTTCCAGAGCACGCTGAGCCGCTACCAGCTCTCCGATCTCGGCGACCAGCGCGGCGTCAAGGTGTGGTCGGGCGAGCTTGCGACCGCCACGACGCTGAACCAGGACGTCGTCACGGCATTCCCGGTCGACCAGGCGCTCGGCGACCTGCAACCCGGTGTCTATGTCATGACCGCCGCGGCCAAGGGACCGGGCACCGACGACGACGGTACGCTGGCGACGCAATGGTTCATCGTCTCGGACATGGGCCTGTCGGCCTTCTCCGGCAATGACGGTATCCACGTCTTCGTCAACTCGCTGGCTTCGACCGAACCGGTCGCCAACGCCGACGTGAAGCTGGTCGCCCGCAACAACGAGATCCTGGCCACCCGCAAGACCGATGCCGCCGGCCACGTGCTGTTCGAGCAAGGCCTGGCCCGCGGCGAGGGCGGTTTGTCGCCGGCGCTGCTGACTGTCATGGGCGAAAAGGCCGACTACGCCTTCCTGAGCCTGAAGACCAATGCGTTCGACCTCACCGACCGCGGCGTCGCGGGCCGGGCGATCCCGGCCGGCGCGGACGCCTTCGTCTACGCCGAGCGTGGCGTCTACCGCTCCAACGAAACCGTCTATCTGACCGCGCTGCTGCGCGACGGGCAGGGCAACGCCCTGACCGGGACGCCGCTGACCATGGTGATCGAGCGCCCCGACGGCGTCGAATTCCGCCGCGCCGTGCTGCCCGACCAGGGTGCCGGCGGCCGGATGCTGGCGGTGGCGTTGAACTCTGCGGTGCCGACCGGCACGTGGCGTGTCCGCGTCTTTACCGACCCGAAGGGCTCGTCGGTCGGCGAAACCACCTTCATGGTCGAGGATTACATCCCCGAACGGGTCGAATTCGATCTGACCAGCAAGGAGAAGGTGATCAAAGCTGAAGTTCCAGTGGAACTTCAGGTCTCCGGCCACTTCCTCTACGGCGCGCCGGCCTCGGGCCTGCAGCTCGAGGGCGACATGCTGGTGGCGCCCGCGGCGAACGGCCGGCCCGGTTATGCCGGCTATCAGTTCGGCGTCGACGACGAGCAGACTGCGAGCAACGAGCGGACCCCGATCGAGGACCTGCCGGAGGCCGATGCCAACGGCGCCGCGACGTTCCCGGTGAAGCTCGAGAAGGTGCCGACCTCGACCCGGCCACAGGAGGCCCAGATCTACATCCGCATGGCGGAGACCGGCGGACGCTCGGTGGAGCGCAAGATCGTACTGCCGGTCGCCCCGGTGGCCTCGCTGATCGGCGTGAAGCCGCTGTTCGGCGACAAGAGCGTGGCCGAGGGCGACAAGGCCGAGTTCGACGTCGTGTTCGTCGCACCCGACGGCAAGCAGCTGCCGCGCAACGGACTGCGCTACGAGCTGCTGAAGCTCGAGTCGCGTTACCAGTGGTACCGGCAGAATTCGTCCTGGCAGTATGAGCCGGTCAAGTCGACCCGCCGCGTTGCCGATGGCGACGTCAATCTTGCCGCCGACAAGCCGATGCGCCTGACCTTCCAGCCGCAGCCCGGCCGCTACCGGCTCGACGTGAAATCGACCGACGCCGACGGTCCCGTCACCTCGGTACAGTTCGACGTCGGCTGGTATTCCGACGGCAGCGCCGACACGCCCGATCTGCTGGAGACCTCGATCGACAAGCCGGAATATTCCTCGGGCGACACCATGACGGTGTCGGTCAATGCGCGCACATCAGGCAAGCTGACGGTCTACGTGCTTGGCGACCGCCTGCTGACCACCCAAAGCGTCGACGTCAAGGAGGGTACCCAGCAGGTCAAGCTCCCCGTCGGCAAGGACTGGGGCACCGGCGCCTATGTCATGACGACGCTGCGTCGTCCGCTCGATGTCGCCGCCGGGCGCATGCCCGGCCGCGCGATCGGGCTGAAATGGTTCGGCATCGACAAGAAGGCGCGCACGCTTGCCGTCGAACTTTCGCCGCCAGCGTTGGTGCGGCCGGGCTCGACGCTGAAGATCCCGGTCAGGCTCGGCGGGCTCAATCCCGGCGAGGACGCCAAGGTGGTGCTGGCCGCGGTCGATGTCGGCATTCTCAATTTGACCAATTACAAGCCGCCGGCGCCGGACGACTACTACCTTGGCCAGCGCCGCCTGACCGCCGAGATCCGCGACCTCTACGGCCAGCTGATCGACGGCATGCAGGGCACCCGCGGCCAGATCCGCAGCGGCGGCGACTCCGCCGGCGCCGAGCTGCAGGGCTCGCCGCCGACGCAGAAGCCGCTCGCGCTCTATTCCGGCATCGTCACGGTCGGGCCTGACGGGACTGCCGAGGTGAGCTTCGACATCCCGGAATTCGCCGGCACCGCGCGGGTGATGGCGGTGGCGTGGAGCGCAACCAAGGTCGGCCGCGCCAATGTCGACGTGATCGTGCGCGATCCCGTGGTGGTGACCGCGACATTGCCGCGCTTCCTGCTGACCGGTGACAAGGGCACCATCAGCATGGATATCGACAATGTCGAAGGTGCAGCCGGCAACTACGCCATCAGCGTCAAGGCGAGCGGCCCGATCAAGGCTTCGGGCAATTCGACCACGACGGTGAAGCTCGCCGCCAAGCAGCGCTCCTCGCTGTCGCTGGGCCTCGAGGCCGGCGGCGCCGGACGTGCCGAGTTCGACGTCGACATCTCCGGGCCGAACGGGCTGACGCTGGCGCGGCATTATGCGCTCGACGTCAAGCCGGCGACGCAAGTGCTGGCGCGCCGCTCGATCCGCACGCTGGCGAAGGGCGAGAGCCTGACACTGACCTCGGACATGTTCTCCGATCTCGTGCCGGGCACCGGCAGCGTGTCGGTCTCGGCGAGCCTGTCGACCGCGCTCGATGCCGCGAGCATTCTGAAGGCGCTCGATCGCTATCCCTATGGCTGCTCCGAGCAGATCACGAGCCGCGCGCTGCCGCTGCTCTATGTCAATGATCTCGCCGCCGGCGCCCATCTCGCGATGGATACCGCGGTCGACCAGCGCATCCGCGACGCGATCGAACGGCTCCTCGCTCGACAAGGGTCCAACGGCTCGTTTGGTCTGTGGTCGGCGGGCGGCGACGATGCCTGGCTCGATGCCTACGTCACTGACTTCCTGACCCGGGCCCGCGAAAAGGGCTTTGCGGTGCCGGACGTGCTGTTCAAGAACGCGCTCGACCGCGTCAGGAACTCGGTGGTCAATGCCAACGAGCCGGAGAAGGACGGCGGCCGCGATCTGGCCTACGGCCTCTACGTGCTCGCGCGCAACGGCGCGGCGCCGATCGGTGATCTGCGCTATCTCGCCGACACCAAGCTGAACAATCTGGCGACCCCGATCTCCAAGGCCCAGCTTGCCGCGGCGCTTGCGCTGGTCGGCGACAAGGCGCGGGCCGAGCGGGTCTATGGTGCCGCGCTCGATGCGCTGAACCCGAAACCCGTGATCGAGTTCGGCCGGGTCGACTACGGCTCCGCATTGCGCGACGCTGCTGCGCTGGTCTCGCTTGCCGGCGAGGGCAATGCACCGCGCACCACGCTGACGCAGGCCGTGCTGCGGGTCGAGGCGGCGCGGGGACTGTCGCCCTACACCTCGACGCAGGAAAATGCGTGGATGGTGCTGGCGGCGCGGGCGCTCGCCAAGGAAACGCTGGCGCTCGATATCAACGGCCAGCCGGTCAAGACCGCGGTCTATCGCAGCTACAAGGCCGAGGAGATGACCGGCCAGCCGCTCAGGATCACCAATACCGGAGACGCACCTGTGCAGGCGGTGATCTCGGTGTCGGGCTCGCCGGTCACGCCGGAGCCGGCGGCCTCCAACGGGTTCAAGATCGAGCGCAGCTATTTCACGCTCGATGGCAAGCCGGCCGATGTCGCCAAGGCGAAACAGAATGACCGCTTCGCGGTTGTCCTGAAGGTCACGGAAGCAAAACCGGAGTTTGGGCACATCATGGTGGCCGACTATCTGCCGGCCGGGCTCGAGATCGACAACCCGAACCTGGTGTCGTCGGGGGATTCCGGCACGCTCGGTTGGATCGAGGACGGCGTCGAGCCGAAGAACACCGAGTTCCGCGATGACCGCTTCACGGCGGCGATCGACCGGGGCGCCAACGACAAATCGGTGTTCACCGTCGCTTATGTCGTGCGCGCGGTGTCGCCGGGCAAATATGTGCTGCCGCAGGCCTATGTCGAGGACATGTACAATTCCTCGCGCTATGGCCGCAGCGGAACCGGTGCGGTTGAGGTGAAGCCGGCGAAATGAACGGAACGTTGAGGACAGCACCAGTACGCGGATCGCGCTGGCCACGGATCAAGACGGTCCTTGCGATCTGTGCCGTCGCGACGCTGAGCGCAGCCGGCGCATTCGCCGCCTGGGTCGTGTCGCTCGGGCCGCTGCCGCTCGACAAGGCCCAGCAGGTCTCGACCACGGTGATCGATCGCAACGGCAAGCTGTTGCGCGCCTATGCGATGGCAGACGGGCGCTGGCGGCTGCCGATCGACGCGAAGACGTCCGTCGATCCCACCTATCTGAAGCTCTTGTTCGCCTATGAGGACAAGCGCTTCTATGAGCATCACGGCATCGATCCACTGGCGTTGTCGCGCGCCGCATTCCAGCTGCTCACGAGCGGCCATATCGTCTCGGGCGGTTCGACGATCACGATGCAGCTGGCGCGGCTGATCGAGCCGCGCCACCAGCGCTCGGTCTACGCAAAGCTGCGGCAGATGGTGCGCGCGGTCGAACTGGAGCGGCAGCTTTCGAAAGACCAGATCCTCGATCTCTATCTTGCGCTGGCGCCGTTCGGCGGCAATCTCGAGGGCATCCGCGCCGCCTCGATCGCCTATTTCGGCAAGGAGCCGAAGCGGCTGTCGCTCGCCGAGGCCGCACTGCTGGTGGCGCTGCCGCAATCGCCGGAGCGGCGGCGGCTCGATCGTTACCCGGACGCGGCCCACGCCGCGCGCGACCGCGTGCTCGAGCGCATGGTCGAGGATGGTGTGGTGTCGAAGGACGATGCCGCGCAGGCCACGGCGACGGCGGTGCCGAAGATGCGCAAGCAGATTCCGATCCTGGCGCCGCATTCGTCCGATCAGGCGATCGCGACGATGAAGGGTGCGCCCGTCGTCAAGCTGACGCTCGACGCCACGCTGCAACGGAACCTGGAGGCGCTAGCGCGCGACCGCGCCATCGCGCAGGGGCCTGACGTCTCGGTCGCGATCGTCGTGGTCGACAATGAGACGGGTGATGTGCTCGCGCGCGTCGGCTCGGCGGATTATTTCGACGAGCGGCGGGCCGGGCAGGTCGACATGACGCGCGCCGTGCGCTCGCCTGGCTCGACCTTGAAGCCGTTCATCTATGGGCTCGCCTTCGAGGATGGCTTTGTCCATCCCGACAGCCTGATCGAGGACCGGCCGATCCGCTTCGGCACCTACGCGCCGGAAAATTTCGACATGACGTTCCAGGGCACGGTGCCGATCCGCAAGGCGCTGCAATTGTCGCTCAACGTGCCGGCGATCGCGCTGCTCGACCGGGTCGGTGCCAGCCGGCTGTCGTCGCGACTGAAGCAGGCCGGCACCAGTCTCGTGCTGCCGAAGGACGAGGCACCGGGCCTTGCGATGGGTCTCGGCGGTGTCGGCATCACGCTGCAGGATCTCGCCCAGCTCTATTCCGGCCTGGCGCGGCTTGGCGCGACCAAGCCGCTGCGCGAGATCATGCAGGCCAATGACGGCCGCGACACGATGCGGCTGATGGATCAGGCTGCGGCCTGGCAGGTCGGCAATGTCCTGCTCGGCACGCCGCCGCCGGAGAACGGCGTGCACAACCGGATCGCGTTCAAGACCGGCACCAGCTACGGCTATCGCGATGCCTGGTCGGTCGGCTTCGACGGCCGCGTCACGATCGGCGTCTGGGTCGGCCGTCCCGACGGCGCGCCGGTGCCGGGTCTGGTCGGCCGTACGGCCGCGGCACCGATTCTGTTCGACGCCTTTGCGCGCACCGGCAAAATCCCGGCGGCATTGCCGAAGCCGCCACGCGGCGTTCTGGTCGCCTCCAACGCGAAACTGCCGCCGCCGCTGCGCCGCTTCCGGCCGCTCGGCGAACTGGTCCGCAGCGGCAGCGACCAGGCTCCGCACATCCAGTTTCCGCTGAACGGCTCGCGCATCGATGTCGATCATTCCGAGGACGGCCGTAATGCCGCGCTGCCGGTCAAGGTCGCCGGCGGGGTGCTGCCGCTGACGGTGCTCGTGAATGGTGTCTCAGCCGGGGACATCGACAGCCGGCGGCAGCGCCTGATCGACCCGCCCGGGCCGGGCTTCGCCCGGCTCACCGTGATCGACGCCACGGGTGCCGCGGATACCGTTGTGATCCGCGTGCAATGATCGCACGGGAAAGCGGAGCGGCACGGTCGGAAAGCGGAACAGCACAGTTGTTTGCGCTGCGGTTTCATCGTATGCGAAACCCATGGTGGATGGCCTCCAACCCCGGCGCTTCGGAGCAGGGCAACAGTCTGTAAAACCTGCGCATTCGAGCCGCAGGCTGTTCATGGCGTTCGAGTTCGCAACGGCCAGCCAATGGCGTTCGATCCTGTTCCTGACGCTGGCCTGCCTGGTGCTGTTCCTGCCGGGCTTCTTCACCATCCCGCCGATCGACCGTGACGAGGTCCGCTTTGCCCAGGCGACCAAGCAGATGGTCGAGAGCGGCGATTTCGTCGACATCCGCTTCCAGGACGACGTCCGTTACAAGAAACCGGTCGGCATCTACTGGATGCAGGCGGCGGCGCTGAAGACCGTCTCCGCGCTCGGGGTGCCGCGCGCCCAGGTCCGCATCTGGGTCTACCGCCTGCCGTCCCTGATCGGCGCCATCGGCGCCGTTTTGCTGACCTATTGGACGGCGCTGGCCTTCGTGACGCGGCAGGGGGCGGTGCTGGCCGCCCTGATGATGGCGAGCTGCGTGTTGCTCGGGGTCGAAGCCCGGCTCGCCAAGACCGACGCGATGCTGCTGCTGACGGTCACCGCGGCGATGGGCGCGATGGCGCGGGTCTATCTGTCGTGGCAGCGCGGCGAGGACCCCGCGCACCCGTCATGGGTCCCGCCGGCGGTCTTCTGGACGGCGCTGGCGGTCGGCATCCTGCTCAAGGGGCCGCTGATCCTGATGTTCGTCGGCCTTGCGATGGCGGGGCTTGCGATTCTCGATCGATCGGCGGCCTGGTTCTGGCGCATGCGCCCGGTCTGGGGCCTGATGTGGACCCTGGTGCTGGTGCTGCCGTGGTTCGTGCTGATCTTCCTGCGCGCCGGCGAGACCTTCTTTGCCGACTCGGTCGGCGGCGACATGCTGAGCAAGCTCGGTGCACAGGAATCCCACGGTGCGCCGCCTGGAATCTATCTCCTGCTGTTCTGGATCACGTTCTGGCCCGGTGCGCCGCTGGCCGGCATGGCGGCGCCTGCGGTTTGGCGGGCGCGGCGCGAGCCCGGTGCGCAGTTCCTGCTGGCCTGGCTGATCCCGTCCTGGATCGTGTTCGAGGCCGTGCTGACCAAGCTGCCGCATTACGTGCTGCCGCTCTATCCGGCGATCGCGATCCTGACGGTCGGTGCGCTGGAGCGGCGCGTGCTGTCGCGCTCGCCCTGGCTGTTGCGGGGCGCCGCCTGGTGGTTCGCGATCCCCGCCTTCGGCGCGGTGCTGGTGATCGTCGGCGCGATCAAGGCGATCCATCAGCCGGTGTTTCCGGCCTGGCCGTTGTTCGCCGTCGCGATGGTGTTCGGCCTGATCGCGTGGTGGTTGTTCGAGGACAGCCGCGCCGAGCGCTCGCTGCTCAATGCGGTGGTCGCCGCGGCTCTGATGGCAGCCGGCACCTATGGCGTGGTGCTGCCGCGGCTCACCACCGTATTTCCGAGCCAGGAGGTCGCACGCGCCTTGCGTAACGTGACCTGCGTCGGCCCGAAGGCGGCAGCCGCCGGCTTCCACGAGCCGAGCCTCGTCTTCATGACCGATACCTCGACGCTGCTCACCGACGGATCGGGCGCCGCGGATTTCCTCGGGCAGGGCTCCTGCCGCTTCGCGCTGGTCGAACAGCGCTCGGAGCGCGCCTTCGTGCAGCGCGCCGAGGCGATCGGCCTGCGCTACAACGCACCGGTGCGCGTCGAGGGCTACAACATCTCGCAGGGCAAGGCGGTCTCGATCGCGATCTTCCGTTCCGAAGGGACGGAATGACATGCCGGCGCTGCCAGCGACCCCGGAATCCGCCAACTATTTCGCACGATTGCTGACGCTGGTTTGGCTTTCCCTCGCCCAGCTCGTGCGGGCGCCGTCGCATTCGCGCCGCGCCCAGGCGGCGCGCCGCTCCGCGCGCCACGGACTTTTGCTCGTCGTCATTGTCGGCGCCGTGATCATCACGCTGATGTATGCTTTCGATGTGACCGAGATCAGTCTGATGCCGCCACGCGGCACGCCGAGTCTCTGGTGGGTGAAGACGCTCACCGACTTCGGCAAGGACGAGTATGTGCTGTGCGCGCTTGGCCTGCTGCTGATCGCGGTCGCGTTGGCGGCGCCTGCGCTGCGTGGCGTGCCGCGCGCCACCTTGCTCGGCCTCGGGACGAGGCTGCAATACCTGTTTCTGTCGGTCGTGCTCTCGGTCGCTGTCGGTGAATTGATCAAGTGGATCGTCGGCCGCGGGCGGCCCTTTGTCGGCGGCAAGGCCAATGCCTTCAACTTCCAGCATTTCGCCGGCACCGAGGCCTATTCAAGCTTTCCGTCGGGACATTCGATCACCGCGTTCGCACTGGCCTTTGCCGTGTCCGCGGTGTGGCCCCGTGCACGGTTCGCGATGCTGGTCTATGCGCTGGTGATCGCCGCGACCCGGCTTGTGCTGCTGGCGCATCATCCGAGCGACGTGGTGGCCGGTGCGCTGGTCGGGGTGATCGGCGCAATGGTCGTGCGCTACTGGTTCGCCGCCCGCCGCCTTGGTTTTGCCATTCATCGCGACGGCACCGTGTTGGCGCTGTCAGGACCGTCGGACGGGCGTCTCAAAAGGGTTGCGAGGAGCGCCTTCGCCCCATAAAAGCGGTCGCCCGACGGTCGGATCGGGCTGGTTCCATCGCCGACAATACCAACCACGAGTGCCGATTTGCCTGCTCCCGACCAGACGCCGGTCGCCGTTTCCATCGTCGTGCCTGTGCGCAACGAGGCGGACAATATCGCGCCGCTGATCGCCGAGATCGCGGCCGCGCTCGACGGACGCTGGGCCTACGAGATCATCTACATCAATGACGGTTCGACCGATGCCACCGGCGAACGGCTGAGCGCGGTCATGGCCGAGCGGCGCAATCTCCGGCAGCTCCGCCACGCCGTCTCGTCGGGCCAGTCAGCGGCCGTGCGCAGCGGCGTGCGCGCCGCGCGCGGCGCGATCGTGGCGACGCTCGACGGTGACGGCCAGAACAATCCGGCCTTCCTGCCGGACCTGATCGCGGCGGTCGAGAGCGGCAATGGCCGCGTCGGCCTCGCCGCGGGCCAGCGCGTCGGGCGCAAGGACACCGGCTTCAAGAAGCTGCAATCGCGCATCGCCAACACGGTGCGCGGCATCATCCTGCGCGACGGCACCCGCGACACCGGATGCGGCCTGAAGGCGTTTCCGCGCGAGGTGTTTCTGGCGATGCCTTACTTCGACGGGCTGCATCGTTTTCTTCCGGCACTGGTCCGCCGCGAGGGGCTGACGATTGCCTATGTCGACGTCGTCGACCGACCGCGCCATTCCGGCGTGTCGAACTATGGATTCTTCGACCGGCTCTGGATCGGGATCATGGATCTCGCCGGCGTGTGGTGGCTGATCCGCCGCAAGAAGCCGACGCCGGTCGTCACTGAAGTGGTCGCCGAAGTGCCCGATGTCACCGGCGTGCCGGGCGTGACCGAGGTGAAGTGATGCTGATTCAGTACGGTCAGGCGCTGAGCGCCTATCTCTACGACGTGTTCATCGCCAAGTTCGATTTCTGGCTGGCGTTCGGCCTGATCGCGCAACTGTTCTTCACCGCGCGCTTCCTCGTGCAGTGGATTTCCAGCGAACGCGCCGGCCAGAGCGTGGTGCCGATGGCGTTCTGGTTCTTTTCGATGGGCGGCGGCCTGATGACGCTGATCTACGGGCTTGCCAAGCGCGAGCCCGTCATCATCATCGGGCAGGGTCTGGCCACGCTGATCTACATCCGCAACATCATGCTGATCGTGAAGAACCGCGGCCGCGGGTCGAAGACGCTCGATAGCTGATTGCCGTCATTGTCAGCCCGGATCAATTGCGACCGGATCTGAACCAAGGTCAAAGATTCGCCCCAAGGCGCATGGCATCTACGCCCTGCCGTGGGCGTGGCGGCATCTCGAGACCGTGCCCCAGGGGATGAGGGGCGTTGATGGCCAGCCGTGACGAAGCGACGAAAGCGGGTGGTCTATCCGGCTCCCGCGATGTTCCGTCGCTTGACGAGCCGCCGCTGACCGGCGAGCGCAAATTGCCTGACCGGCGCGCCGTCAGTTTCCGCTGGATGAGGGGGACGATTCTGATCGGATCCGCTGCCGTCGCTCTTCTTGCTGGCGCGCTTCGCGGGGCGTTTGGCGATCACGCGCGATTCGCAGCCGCGCCGGTCGTGTCGCTTCCGCGCTTCGCAGGGCAGGTGGTTGACGAGGCGCGGCGCGGCGATCGTCTCGACCGCAGGCTCGGCTCGCAGGGCAATTCCGCTGCGCTCAAGATTGAGCAGCTGAGCGATGCCGGCGCGGTCCGTCGATTTACCCGCGTGTCAGCGCGGCTCGCGGAGATCGATCTCGAACCACGACAGGAAGCGCGGCGAGACGAAAAGGACGAGGCGCGACCGGGCTCGCAACGAGACCTGCTGTCGGAACTGCCGGCCATCATACGGACAGGTCCATCGCGCCGCCCGCTGCCGGGCGGCACCAGCGCCTATGCTGACGGTGAGGACGTGCCGCATCCGCCGGCTCCGATCGGTGAGGCTGTCAACGTCACCAACCTTCCGAAGTCTCCTTCGTCGTCGCGTCACCGGCGACATGTCATTATCGCGAGAAGCGGCGATACGCTGTCCGCCATTCTGCGGGCGCTGGCGGCGGCCGCGGAGGACGCGCCGGCGATCCTCGCGGCTTTCCCGTCGCCGGGCGCTCGAGAGACGCTGTCCGGTGGCGACAAAATCACGGTCATCGAACAGGGCGAAGACGCCGGTTCGGCGCGCGGCCATGTCGCGAAAGTGTCGATCGAACGGGCCGGCTCCAATGTGTCCGCCGTCGGTCGCACCGATGGCGGAGAGTACCAGGCGATCGTGCCGGAACAGCCGGATATCACCTCGCGGAGCGAGAGCCCGCTGCGTGAGTCGATCGCTACGCATTCCGTTCCGGGCGAAACGCTCCGTGACGGGCTTAACGCGCTTGCGCGCTCCAACCACGTCGATCAGGGGATCGTTGCTGAACTGATGCGGCTCTGTGGCCGCGATTTCGATCTCGACGAGCCGCTCGGCGACGCCGATGTGGCTGAGATCATCTACGCGCCGAACGACATCGGTCAGCCGGAATTGGTCTTCATTGACTTGACGGCGGGCGGGCAGGCCCGCCGGTACTATCGCTTCACGGCACCGGACGATGGCAGCTCCGATTTCTATGACGAGACTGGCCAGTCCATCACCAAATTCCTGTTGCGCAAGCCGGTCGTGAGCGGGCGGCTCGGCGACGGCTTTGGCTGGCGGATTCATCCGATCCTTGGCGACCGCCGCTTCCATGAGGGCGTCGATTATGCGGCGCCCTATGGGTCGCCCATCGCGGCCGCGGGCGCCGGCGTGGTCGAGACCGAAGGGTACGAACGGGGGTACGGGAAATATATCCGCGTGCGGCACGACCGCGGCTATGAGACGACCTATGCCCACGTCGCGAGCTTCCCGTCCGGGCTGAAGATCGGAGACCGCGTTCGTCAGGGCGAGACGATCGCCTTTGTCGGATCGACCGGTCTCTCGACCGGACCGCATCTCTATTACGAGGTGCGGATCAACGGCCGCAACGTCGATCCGCTTCGGATGAAGCTGTCAGGCGGCCGGCTGCTGCAAGGCGACCTGCTCGGGGCCTTCGATCGCCAGCGTGACAGCATCAACCAACTTGCTGCCGTCTCCGCGCTTCCTCAGCGGCGTTCCGGCTCCGAACATCGGCCGCCGACATAGCGAGCGCAGATCGCATCACGCCATGCTGCCGCGGCGGGCCTTGCCGGGGTCAGGAGCCCGGAGAGCTCGAAGGCACGGGCGCCGCAACGTCGGTCGTCGCCATCGTGCTCTCGCGATCGGCGGCGGTCTCGCCGGCGGCATCGAGCACGGGATAGGCGACCGAGCAGATATGCGAATGGATGCGGCGAAGATCGCGCAGCACGTCGAGATGCAGCGAAGTGGTCTCGATGGTTTCGGGCCGGCCTTCGCGCAGACGCTCCAGATGACGCTCGACGGCGGCCAATTCGGCCGCGCGCAGCGCCGCCTTCTCGGTGAGCAGCTTGCGCGCCTCGTTGGCGTCGCCCGACATGAACACGCCGAACGCGATCCGCAGCGAGTCGATCGTGCGCTTGTGGAACGCCGACAGTTCCTCGGCGCCTTCGGTGGAGAATTGCAGGCGATGCTTGATCTTCTTGGTCGCGAGCTCGCTCAGGTTCTTGTCGACGATGTCGCCGATATGTTCGAGATTGATCGCGAACGCGACGATCTCCATCGCGCGCTGGCCCTCGCGCTCGTCCAGGCTGCCGCGGGTGAGTTTCGTGACGTAAAGCTTGATCGCCTCGTTCAGCCGGTCGACGGTGTTGTCCATCTTCGAGACCTGATCGACCAGGGCGCGATCGTTGGTCAGCATCGCCGCCATCACCTTGCGCAGCATGGCCTCGGTGTGATCGCCCATATGCAGCACTTCGCGCGCCGCATCGGCCAGCGCCAGTGAAGGCGTCTCCAGCGCGCTCTCGTCGAGATAGCGCGGCCGTGATGGATCGGTCTCCTGCGCTCGCTTCGGCAACAGACGCTCGAGCAGCCGCGCCATGTGATCGAGCACGCCGATGAACAGCAGCGCAGTCGCAACGTTGAAGGCGATGTGGAACAGCGCCGTCGCCTTGGCGAGATCGGGTTGCCAGGCGTAGATGATCTCGGTGATCGGGCGCAGGAACGGCGCCACCAGCAGGATGCCGACGACGCGGTTGACGAGGTTGCCGACCGGCAGCCGGTAGCTCGCCGGATTGTCGCGCCGCGCGCCCTCCAGCAACGGATTGATGGCGCTGCCGAGGTTGGCGCCGAGCACCAGCGCAAAAGCGGCATAGGGCGAGATGAACTGGGAAAAGGCCAGCGACATCACCAGCAGCACGCTGGCGACACTGGAATGGACCAGCCAGGTGACGACGGCGCCGATCAGGATGCAGAGCACGGGATCGCCGGTGATCGCGCCCAGAAAGACGCGCACGCCCGGGGCATTCTCGGCGGGCGCCATCGTATCGAGCAGGATGTGCAGCGCCAGCAGCATCAGGCCGAGGCCGATCGAGACGCGGCCGAGATCCTTGATCCGGGAGCGCGGCCCGCTGCGGAACGCGACGAGGCCGACAATGAACAGAACCGGCGCGATGGCGGCGACGTTGAACGACAGCACCTGCACGATCAGCGTGGTACCGATATTGGCGCCGAGCATGATCGCGAGCGCCGGCACCAGGCTGACGATCTCTTCGGCGGCGAAGGAACTGGTGATCAGGGCAGTCGCGGTCGAGCTCTGGAGCAGGGCGGTCAGGCCGAGACCGGCGCCAAGGGCGGTAAAGCGATTGCGCAGCGCCCGGGCAAGCAGCAACCGCAAATCCGGTCCGAAGGCACGCAGAATCCCGCTATGGACCATGTGCAGGCCCCACAGCAGGAGCGCCACGCCTCCCATCAGATCGAGCAGAACAATGCTTCCCATGCTTCCTGGCATCCCGGCGAATTCGAGTCGAAAGGATATAGGTATCGTCTATCGACTGGCGATCAACCCCTTTTTGTTCTCATGCGATCCCGGGCGGGAGCGACGCACGCCGCTGAGTGGATCGGCCGATCGGGAGGTGTCATTCGATCTACAGCATCAATCTCCAACTATTCAATCTTAGATTGATCCAGGCTTCCGGGGCCCGGCGAGGGCGCCCCCGGTAAACGAATCTCGAACGCGACCGCTCAATTGCGATGGGTTCCGCTAGGCAGTTTCCAATCTTTCCCGGGTATGACGATAGGCCAGGAAGTTGCCCAGAAAGGCTTGGGGATCAGAATGTTTATGAATCGCCGCAAGAGCGAACGCCGCCCGTGCCGGAGCGTCGCCAAAATTCAACTGGGCACAGGGTCGCTGCCACGCGACTGCATGATCACCGATATTTCGGCCGGCGGCGTCAAGGTGATCGCCGAATATCTGGAGATCCCGCCGGAATTCACCATCATCCTGTCGACCGGCAGTCCGCGTCAGTGCCGCCTGGCCTGGCAGATCGGGCACGAGTTCGGCGCCCAGTTCGTCGACTGAAGTCGACTGAATCTACCATTTGGCTGCTTTCTCGCCAGGCGTCCGGCACCGCATCTGGGCCGGATGACGGCGACATGATGGCATCCTTAACCGGACCTTAGGGTTAAGCTGTGAGCATCCCGGAACCTTCGCCGTTCCGAGTCTCGCTTTATGTTTGAGAAATTCCCCCGACCCTCAGGCCGTGCGCGCCGTCTCGCGGGCACGGTATCTGCCGCGATCCTGCTGATCGGGTTGTCCGCCTGTCAAACCTCCGGCCCGTCTGACATCACCGGCTCATTGGGCGACACGGCGGAGGCCACGCCGGTGCCGGCCGATCCGCGGCGCGACATCGCGACCTACCACGAGCGCGTCCGCGCCAACCCGAAAGACACCGACGCCGTGCTGAAATACGCCCGGGCGCTGCGCGCCACCGGCCAGCGGGCCCAGGCGGTCGCCGTCATGGAGCAGGCGGTGCTGGCGCAGCCCAGCAACAAGGCGCTGCTCGCAGGTTACGGACGGGCGCTCGCCGACAACGGCAATTTCCAGCAGGCATTCGACGTGCTCGGGCGCGCGCATACCCCGGAAGATCCGGACTGGCGCATCCTGTCGGCGCAGGGCGCCGTGCTCGACCAGCTCGATCGCCACGACGAGGCGCGGCAATATTATGCGAGTGCGCTGAAGATCGTGCCTGACGATCCGTCAGTGCTCTCCAATATCGGGTTGTCCTATCTGCTGTCGAAGGACCTGCCGAAGGCCGAGGAGACGCTGCGCCGTGCGCGGGAGCGCGCCCCCGGCGACATGCGGGTGCGAACCAATCTCGCCGTCGTGGTTGGCTTGCAGGGCCGCCAGTCCGAGGCGGAAACCATCATGAAGGCCGATTTGCCGTCGGAGCAGGGCTCAGCCAACGTCGCCGCGCTGAAGCGGCTGTTGGCGCGCAGGGATGCGAGCCGCACCGACGCCGAAAAGATCCCGGTCGCGGCCAGTCGCCGCGACTAGGACACTTTCAGGCGGGTCGCTAGCCGGCGGCCCGGCGCCCGTCGTTTCGGCGCGACTGCAGCTTCCTGAGGATCGGCGACAGGAACGACTCGCGGGCTTCGGCGAGATCGGGACGGCCGGTGAGGCGCTGCGCGATCTGCAGGAAAGTCCTTGTGGTGCGGTGACGCGCGGAGACCTCCGCGATCATCTGGCCGTTGTTGGCGGCTTCACCGAACAGCCTGCAGTCGAACGGGATCGCCGCGATGGGCTGGCTCTCGATCGTCTTGGCGAAATCCTTGACCTCGATCTCGGGGCGCTTCGACATGCCGACCTGGTTCAGGCAGTAGAGCGGCGGGCGGTCGTTCGGACGCGCGGTCCTCAACAGGTTCATCATGTTCTTGGTGTTGCGCATGTTGGCGAGGTCGGGCTCGGCCACGATCAGGATATCGTCGGCACCGACCAGTACGCGTTTGGTCCAGGCGGTCCATTGATGCGGCACGTCGAGCACGATGCAGGACGTCGTCATGCGCATCGTATCGAAGATGGCATCGAACGCCTCGGCGCCGAAATCGTAGACCTGGTCGAGGGTGGCCGGCGCCGCCAGCAGGCTGAGATGATCGCCGCACTTTGCGAGCAGGCGCTCCATGAAGGCTGAGTCCGGACGCTCAGGCGAGAACACGGCGTTGGCAATGCCCTGCACCGGGTCCTGATTGTAGTCCAGGCCGGCGGTACCGAAGGCGAGGTCGAGATCGACGACGACCGAATCCAGCCCGAGGTCGCGCGCAATGGTCCAGGCGACATTGTGGGCAACGGTCGAGGCGCCGACCCCGCCCTTGGCGCCCGCGACCGCGATCAGGCGGCCGACCGAGACTGCTTCGGAGGCCGAGAACAGGCTGCAGATCGAGCGCACGATGTCGAGCACCTTGACCGGCCCGATGACGTAGTCGTTGACGCCGCGCCGGACCAATTCGCGATACGGCGCAGTCTCGCCGGGCCTGCCGAGCACCACGACGCGGGTGCCGGGATCGCAGACCGTGGCGAGCTCGTCGAGACCGGCGAGGAAATCGTGATCCGGCTCGGTCTCCAGCATGATGACGTTGGGCGTCGGCGCCTTGTGGTAGGCGTCGATCGCCGCGGCGATGCCGCCCATATGGACCGAGAGATGAGCCTTGGCGAGCCGGCGGTCGTCGGCCGCCGCGCGTGCGTTCGCGGCGGTCGCGACGCTGGCGCAGAACGCCTGCACGGAAATCCGCGGCGCCGGCGCGATGTAATCGTTGGCGTGCTGCGGCTCGTCTTGCTGTTCGGTCATTTCGCGGCGTCGCTCAGCTTGGCTTTCTCGGCTTCGGGGTAGGCGGTCGCGGTCGACTCACCCTTGCGGTATTTATCGAACGCGATCGTACGGCGCGGCGTATAGGCTGCGGTCTCGGTTCGCGGCTGTTCGAGGTCGGACGGATTGGCGACCATGGCGGCAAGGTTACGCTGCGTCGCGCAGCCGAAATTGTCGTACTGCTTGTTCTCGTTGTAGCTCGGATTGTAGATCGAGGGACCGAGGTCGCTCGGCCACACTCCGCAGGGACCGGCGACGGCGGCCATCTTCGGATAGCTCAGGCGAATGGTCGGAAGCGCGCGCGGATCGTCGAGATGATAGGGGCGCTTGGTGATGGCATGGGCGGGCACGCCCATCGACGCCAGCAGGCCGCGGATCTCCTGATACACCGCCTGTGCCGAGCGCGCGTTCGAGCTGTCGGCCGGCACGTCGATCGCGATCGCGCCGGTGCCTTCGCGGCGCCAGGTGCGCGCCAGCCCCATGACGTCGTCGCGCTGCGTTTCGGTGAGGTTGCCGCGGGCGCGGCCGACGAAGACGACGATCGATTGCTCGCCTTCGGTGACGGCGATCGGATGCCGCTGCCGGTAGTCGTCGGGCACCGTGCCGGTGACGACATCGCCCGTCAGATTGCAGCCGCCGAGCGCGATCGCGCTGACGACGAGGGCGCCGAACAGCGACAGCGTCCTGGCACGACCGGCTTGTGTGTTGCGTGTCATCATAGCATCCCCCAACCCCTTCAGGTCCGCGCCTCAGTCGATGATGAAGCCGAAATTGACCGGCGTGGCGCCGATCGGCTCGCCGCGGGCGGCAACGCCGTAGATGCGATTGACGCGCGCCAGCAGCGCCGACTGCGCGTCGGAAGCCGGGGCAAATCCGTCGTCGGGACGGGACAGCTCCTTCTGCGCAACGGCGCGCACCACGTAGGGCGTCACGATGACCATGAGCTCGGTCTCGTTGTTGACGAAGTCCTGGCTCCTGAAGAGCTGGCCGAGGATCGGGATCTGATCGACGCCGGGCATGCCGTTGATGGCCTGCTTGGTCTGCTCCTGGATCAAACCGGCCATCGCGATCGAGCCGCCGGAGGGCACCTCCAGCGTGGTGTCGGCGCGGCGGGTCTTGATCGAGGGAATGGTGGTGCCGTTCTGGCCGCCGGTCAGGGCGTTTTCCATCGAAACTTCGGAGACCTCGGTCATCACCTTCAGGCTGATCCGTCCCTCGGTCAGCACCACCGGAGTGAAGTTGAGCGAGATGCCGAACTTCTTGAAGCTGACGGTCTGGACGCAATTGCCGATCGTACCCGACGTCGTCGTCTGGCAGGTGACGCCGGTCGGAATCGGAAACTCGCCGCCCGAAATGAAGGTCGCCGACTCGCCCGAGATCGCGGTGAGGTTGGGCTCGGCCAGCGTCTTGACGACGCCCGCGCTCTCCATCGCGCGCAGCGTCGCGGTGACGGTCGGCACGCCGAGCTTGTTCAGGGCTGCGCCCGTTAGCCCGTTGTTGGGGGCGAGCGCACCATTATTGGCGGTGAAGGCGTTGGCGTTGTTGAAGACCACCGCGGCGGTGCCGTAGTTCATGTTGGCGCTGAGGTCGACGCCGAGCTGCTTGACGACGTCCCGGCGGACTTCGGCGACGGTGACTTTTAGCATCACCTGGTCGCGGCCGCGCACCACGATGGAATTGACGACCTTGTCGGCGCTGCCGACCAGCTTGGCGGCGATGTCGCCAGCCTGCTGGGCCTCGACCGGGCTTGCCACCGTGCCGGTCAGAACGACGCTGTCGCCGACGCCCTCGATCTGGACGCCGGGCAGCATCTGCTTCAGCGCGGCGCGCATGCCGTTGAGGTCGCGCTTGATCGCGATGTCGTAGGAGGCGACCTGGTTGCCGTCGGCGTCGAAGAACACCACGTTGGTCTGGCCGACCGCCGCGCCGATGATATAGGCGCGCTGCGCCGAGCGGATCACGGCATTGGCGATCTTGGGATCCGCGACCAGAACGTCCTTGGCCTCGCGCGGCAGATCGACCACGACCGACTTGCCAACGCCGAGCGAGACGGAGCGCGTCTTGGCGGCGATGCTGCTCGTCACCGCGACATCCGCGTTCTTGTCGGGATCGGTCGCGCTGGCAAGGGCAGGGATCAGCATCAGCGCAGTGATCGCCGAGAATGACAGCGCACGGACCAGCGTGGTCGACGTCGCCATTTGTTTCGCACCCGTCGTCATATCGAAGCCCCCATCACTTCTGCGTCGTCAGAGAGCTCGGGATGCCGAAGCGCACCACCTTGATGCTCTCGCCCCGCTTCGGGGCATGGTCTCTGGTCTCGTCGGTCTGTTCGTTGACGTCCGCGATGCTGCGCAGCGCCAGCGCCAGCGTGCCGCTCTGCCGGGCGCGCGCCAGCGTCTCGGCCTGTTCGGGCTTGAGCTCGAGGGTCACGGTCTTGCCGACGAGGGAGTTGTTGCCGTCCTTCTCCTTCGGCGCCTGGTCGATCGCCAGCACGCGGACGTTGGACAGCAGGATTTCAGTGGTGACGATATCGCGGCCGCCTTGCTGGTCGGGATTCTTGTCGCGTCGCGACAGGATCACATCGACGCGGTCGTTCGGCAGAATGAAGCCGCCGGCGCCGGTCTCCGGCGAGATTTCGGTGGAGATCGCGCGCATGCCGGAGGGCAGGATCGCGGCCATGAAGCCGCTTCCATTGGCCTTGACCAGCTTTTGCTCGCGGATCGGTTCGCCGACGATGAAGGGCGCGCGTGCGATCGAACCGATGACGTCGTTCATGGCATTGGCGTTGGCGTCGTGGCGGATGAACGCGCTGCTGGCGGTTTCAGCCGGCCAACGCTGCCACTGGATGTCTTCGGCCTTGACCGATTGACCGAGCCCGATGTCGGACTTTGCGACCAGCACTTCGACGGTCGGCAGTTGCGCGACGGGCGGCGCGACCGGCGCCGGTTTGCGATCGCCAACACTCGCGAGATACATGGCCGCGAGGCCTGCGACGCCGGCGATGCCGAGGACCACGATGCGTGCCGTTTTCATGCGATTGTCTGAATGCCCTTCACACAGGGCAGTCGCGTCCTTGCGGCACTGACAGCCCTTCCCGAGGCATCACTACGGCCGCAAAAGTATAAGGGAACTTGATGGAAGGTCCGGACAATTAAGGGATTGGTGGGGATGGTGAACGGCGAGTTATCGGCGCCATCGCATCTCCGCAGAATCCCGGAGATCGCGCTCGCGCAACGTGTGCGATGTGGGAGTCGCAACGCGGCGTCACAGCCGGTCGGTCGTGGTTAACGTCGTCTAACGTGCGCGCAGCGCGGGAGGATCAGAGCGCGGCCTTCAGCGCCGCAAATCCGCGATCGAGATCGGCCTTGAGGTCGTCGAGATTCTCGAGCCCGATATGCAGCCGCAGCGTCGGCCCGCCCGGCGACCATTTGGTCGCGGTGCGATAGTCGCTGCAATCGAACGGGATGGCGAGGCTTTCGAACCCGCCCCAGGAAAAGCCCATGCCGAACAGAGTGAGCGCGTTCAGCATCGCATCGACCGCGGTCTGCGGCACCGGCTTCAGCACGATGCTGAACAGCCCGGAGGCGCCGGTGAAGTCGCGTTTCCAGATTGCGTGCCCGGGATCGGTGTCGAGGGCAGGGTGCAGCACGCGATCGACCTCGGGCCGCGCGCTGAGCCAGCGCGCGATCTCGAGCCCGGAGCGGTGGTGCTGCGCAAGCCGCACCGATAGCGTGCGAACCCCGCGCAGCGCGAGATAGACGTCGTCGGGCCCGGCGCAGACGCCGAGCAGGCGGATCGCCTCCTGGATCAGCGGCCAGGCTTTCGCATTGGCTGCGACGGTGCCGAACATGATGTCGGAGTGGCCGCCGACATATTTGGTGCCGGCCTGCATGCTGATGTCGACGCCCTGTTCGAGCGAGCGGTGATAGAGCGGTGTCGCCCAGGTGTTGTCGTCGATCATGAGCGCGCCGCGGGCGTGCGCCGCGGCCGATATGGCCCGCACGTCCGGCATCTCGAAGGTCTGCGAGCCGGGCGCTTCGATCAGCACCGCGCGGGTGTTCGGCTTGAACAGCGTCTCGATACCGGCGCCGATCAGCGGGTCGAAATAGCTGGTCTCGATGCCGTAGCGCTTGAGCATGTTGTCGCAGAAATTGCGGGTCGGCCGATAGGCATTGTCGCACACCAGGAGGTGATCGCCGGTTTTGAGTACGGCGAGCAGCGTGGTGCTGATCGCCGCCAGCCCTGACGGGGCGAGGCCGACGCCGGCGCATTGCGGGCCTTCCAGCGCCATCAGCACGTCCTGCAGCGCCCGCGTGGTCGGGCTGCCATGGCGCCCATAGGTAAATTCGGCGCGATGGGCGTGGAGGTCCTCCGCGGTCGGATAGAGCACGGTCGAGCCGTGAAACACCGGCGGATTGACAAAGCCCTTCTGGGCTTTGGTGTCGCGGCCGGCCGTGACCAGACGGGTCGCGGCCTGTTGCGGGTGGGAGGGCGTGGAGCCGTCGGAGGAGGTCATGGAGCGCTGCCGTTAGACTTTAGACTTTTTGCCGCAGCCGTACCGCGTCGGGAAGACAGGGCCGGGCCGGGAGGTGTTACTAACAAGAGGTAGAAGACATGCGTCAACCCCTTGACCCGGCTCGTCAGTCGCTATGTGATGCGCCGCAACTACCAGTCGCCGCACGTTGAGGGGCCTGCCGCGACCTACGATCCGTTGCCTGACCGGTTTGCAGGTCAAACTGCCGGTCAAATCGGCATTTTTGCTGCAAGGGATCATTGGGATGGCCCGTGAACGCGAGGCGATCACAAAGTAACCGTCCACCGGACGACCCTGAAAGGCCCCGCCCATGAAACGCGTATCCCTGGCTGTCACCCTTGCCGCCGCCGCCGCCCTGTCGGTCCAGGCCGCCTCGGCGCAAACCCTCAAGACGGTCAAGGACCGAGGCCAGCTGTCCTGCGGCGTCAGCGGCGGCCTGCCGGGCTTCTCGTCGCCGGACGACAAGGGGAACTGGACCGGCATCGACGTCGACATCTGCCGTGGCATCGCCGCGGCGATCTTCGACGATCCGTCCAAGGTCAAGTTCGTGCCGCTGTCGGCCAAGGACCGCTTCACCGCGCTGCAGTCGGGCGAGATCGACGTGCTGTCGCGCAACACCACCTGGACGCTGTCGCGCGATACCTCGCTCGGCGCCAACTTCACCGGCGTGACCTATTATGACGGGCAGGGCTTTCTGGTGAAGAAGTCGCTGAAAGTGAACTCGGCGCTGGAGCTGAACAGCGCGTCGGTCTGCGTGCAGACCGGCACCACGACCGAGCAGAACCTCGCCGACTACTTCAAGGGCAACAACATGAAGTACGAGGTGATCGCGTTCGCCGGCGCCGACGAGACCGTGAAGGCCTACGAGACCGGCCGCTGCGACGTGTTCACCTCCGACGTGTCCCAGCTCTATGCGCAGCGGCTGAAGCTCGCCAACCCGGCCGACCACGTCGTGCTGCCCGAGATCATCTCCAAGGAGCCGCTCGGCCCGATGGTTCGCCACGGCGACGACCAGTGGTTCGACATCGTGAAGTGGGCGCTGTTCGCCCAGATCAATGCCGAGGAACTCGGTGTCACCCAGAAGAACGTCGACGAGATGGCCAAGTCGGACAAGCCCGACCTCAAGCGCGCCTTCGGCACCGACGGCAATCTCGGTGAGCAGCTCGGCCTGACCAAGGACTGGTTCTCCCGCATCATCAAGGCCGTCGGCAATTACGGCGAGATGTACGATCGCAACGTCGGCGCCGGATCGAAGCTGCAGATCGCACGCGGGCTCAATAATCTCTGGAACAAGGGCGGCATCCAGTACGCGCCTCCGATCCGCTGATCGGCGACGAGGCGGCTGCGGCGATGACGACCGAGCCCCGAAAACCACCGCCGCAGTTTATCTTCCGCCTGAAGCGCGCGCTCGGCGGCCAGTCCGGCTGGACTGGCCTTGCCGTGCAGATCGTGTTCGCGGCGGTGTTGGCCTGGGTCGCCTATGAGATCGTGGCCAATGCCCGTGCCAACCTGGAGACGCAGCGCATTGCCTCCGGGTTCGGGTTCCTCAAGAACAATGCGGGCTTTGATGTCAGCCTGAACCTGATCCCGTATTCGGGATCTGACACGTATACGCGGGTGTTCTTTGTCGGCCTGTTCAACACGCTGCTGGTTGCGGGCATTGGCATCGTCTTCGCCACCATCATCGGCTTCATCGTTGCGCTGTGCCGGCTGTCGCCGAACTGGCTGCTGGCGCGGCTCGGCGAGATCTATGTCGAGATCGTCCGCAATCTGCCGCTGCTGTTCCAGCTGTTGTTCTGGTATCTCGCGGTGCTGGCGGCGCTGCCGGGGCCGCGCCAGAGCATCTCGCTGTTCAACGCCTTCTTCCTCTCCAATCGCGGGCTGGTGATCCCGCGGCCGATCGGCGAGGCCGGGCTTGATCCGTTTCTGATCGCGCTCGCGATCGCCATCGCAGGCGCGCTGGCGCTGCGCGGCTACGCAAGGCGGGCGCTGTTTCAACGCGGGCAGGCGATCCGGATCTGGCCCTATATGCTCGGCCTGTTGGCTGGATTGCCGCTGGTGACGATGCTGGTGTTCGGCCTGCCGGTGACCTTCGAGCTGCCGCAACTCAAGGGCTTCAACTTCGCCGGCGGCGCGCGGGTCATTCCGGAACTGGTTGCGCTGGTGGTTGCGCTGTCGACCTATACGGCGGCCTTCATCGCCGAGATCGTCCGCGCCGGTATTCTGTCGGTCCATAAGGGACAGATGGAAGCCGGCTCGTCGCTCGGTCTGTCGCGCGGCACCACCTTGCGGCTGATCGTCGTGCCGCAGGCGATGCGCGTCATCGTTCCGCCGCTGACCAACCAGTATCTCAACCTGACCAAGAATTCGTCGCTGGCGGTCGCGATCGGCTATCCCGACCTGGTCTCGGTATTTGCCGGAACGACGCTGAGCCAGACCGGTCAGGCGATCGAGATCATCGCCATCACCATGGGCGTGTACCTGCTGATCTCGCTGGTCACCAGCGCGATCATGAGCGTCTATGGCTGGCGCATCAACCGGAGCCTTGGGGCATGACCGACGTCACCGCGTCATCCTTTGTCCGGCAGGACCTGGTGCCCGAACGCCGGGCGCCGGTGAGGACCACCGGCCTCGTCGGTTTCATCCGCACGCGGCTCTTGAATTCGCCGACCAACATCCTGCTGACGATCCTGGCGCTGGGGCTGCTCTGGTACACGATCGTTCCCGCGTTCAGGTTCCTGCTGGTCGATGCGGTCTGGAGCGGCAAGGACCGCAATGCATGCCTTGCCGAGACCGCCGGCCGTCAGGTCGGCGCCTGCTGGCCCTACATCCAGGCCAAGCTCACCCAGCTGATCTATGGCTTCTACCCGGAAGCCGAACGCTGGCGCGTCAACCTGACCTTCATCCTCGCGGCCGTCCTGCTGCTGCCGCTGCTGATACCGCGCCTGCCGGCGAAGGGCCTGAATGCGAGCCTGTTCTTCTTCGCCTTTCCGGCGGTCGCCTTCTTCCTGCTGCGCGGCGGCGGACTAGCCGGTTTCGGCGTCAGCTGGGTCACGAGCCTGTTGCAGCTGTTCGACGACAGCATCGTCAATGCCGGGCAGGTACTGGTCAATCTCAGCCGGAATTCGGCGATCGGACCGCCGCTGTGGGCCGTCGGCAAGATCATCGTGCTTGTCGGCAGCCTGATCGGTTGGCTGATCTTTCCGCTGACCTGGCTGCGCGAGCAGCTTCAGATGTCGAGCCAGCCGCTCTGGTTCGACTTCCTGCTGACCACTGGTATCGTCTCGCTGATCCTGTTCTTCCTCGGCGGCGGCATGCGAACCGGACAACGGGCGCTGCTCGGGAGTCTCGCGAGCTTTGCCGGCATCGCGATCGTGATCAAGCTGATGGAGCTCGACCGCGGCGGACTGCCCATCGTCGACACCAGGCTGTGGGGCGGCCTTTTGGTAACGCTGGTGGTGTCGGTTACCGGCATCGTCACCTCGATGCCGATCGGGATCGCGCTGGCGCTGGGCCGCCGCTCGACCATTCCGCTGATCCGGATATTCTCGATCGCCTTCATCGAGTTCTGGCGCGGCGTGCCGCTGATCACGGTGCTGTTCTTCGCAACCTACATGCTGCCGCTGTTCCTGCCGGGCAATTTCAACGTCGACGGGCTGGTCCGCGCGCTGATCGGCATCGCGCTGTTTGCCGGCGCCTACCAGGCCGAGGTGGTGCGCGGCGGCCTTGCCGCGATCCCGCGCGGGCAGGGCGAGGCGGCGAGCGCGCTCGGCCTGTCCTGGTGGAAAACCACGTCGCTGATCGTGATGCCGCAGGCGCTGCGCCACGTCATTCCGGGGCTCGTCAACAGCTTCATCGCGCTGTTCAAGGACACCTCGCTGGTTTCGATCGTCGCGCTGTTCGACCTTTTGGGGTCGTTGCATGCGACGTTCTCCGATCCGACCTGGTCGACGCCGACCACGGCCTTTACCGGCTTCGCCTTCGCTGGAATGATCTACTTCGTGTTCTGCTTTGGAATGTCGCGCTACTCGCTGTTCGTCGAAAACCGGCTCAACGCTCACCGCCGCCACTGAACAAGGTCACCATGTCCACAACCCCGATCGTCAACATTTCCGCTCTCAACAAATGGTACGGCGACTTCCATGTGCTGCGCGACATCAACCTGGAGGTCGGCAAGGGCGAGCGCATCGTGATCTGCGGCCCGTCCGGTTCGGGCAAGTCGACCCTGATCCGCTGCATCAACGCGCTGGAGGAATTCCAGGAGGGCGAGATCGTGGTCGACGGCATCGACCTTGGCCCGAACCTTCGCCGTGTCGACGAAGTCCGCCGCGAGGTCGGCATGGTGTTCCAGAGCTTCAACCTGTTCCCGCATCTCACCGTGCTCGACAATTGCACGCTGGCGCCGATCTGGGTGCGCAACATCCCGAAGAAGGATGCCGAGGCCGCCGCGATGAAGTTCCTCGAGCGGGTCAAAATCCCGCATCAGGCCAACAAGTTTCCCGGCCAGATGTCGGGCGGTCAGCAGCAGCGCGTTGCGATCGCCCGCGCGCTGACCATGAACCCGAAGGTGATGCTGTTCGACGAGCCGACCTCGGCGCTCGACCCGGAAATGGTCAAGGAAGTGCTCGACACCATGGTCGATCTTGCCAAGGAGGGCATGACCATGCTGGTCGTCACCCATGAAATGGGCTTTGCCCGCGAGGTCGCCAACCGCGTCGTCTTCATGGACGCGGGCCAGATCATCGAATCGAACACGCCGCAGGAATTCTTCGCCAACCCTCAGCACGCGCGGTCGAAGCTATTCCTGAGTCAAATCTTGAGATGAGGGAGTAGAGAGCAGCGAATGGCGAATAGAGCTTCGCGCTATTTGCTGCTCGCCGTTCGCTATTGGCTCCCTAGACCAACGGCAGCTCGATCTTGCTGCGCTTTTCCAGCCATTCCGGGACCGGCAAATTCTTCGAGCGCATGAAGGCCGGGTTGAACAGCTTGGACTGATAGCGGTTGCCGGAGTCGCAGAGGATGGTGACGATGGTCTTGCCGGGGCCGAGCTGCTTGGCGAGCTGGATCGCGCCCGCGATGTTGATGCCGGTCGAGCCGCCGAGGCACAGGCCTTCGTGCTCCAAAAGCTCATAGATGATGGTCACGGCTTCCTCGTCGGAGATCAGGAACGCGGTGTCGACCTTCGCTGTCTCGACCACAGGCGTGACGCGTCCGAGCCCGATGCCTTCCGTGATCGAGTCGCCCGGCGTCGATTTGACCTGCCCATTCTTGAACAGTTCGTACATCCCGAAGCCATGCGGATCGGCGCAGGCGGTGACGATGGCCGGGTTCTTTTCCTTCAGGTAGCGGCTGACGCCGGCAAGCGTGCCGCCGGTGCCGACCGAGCAGATGAAGCCGTCGACCTTGCCGTCGGTCTGCTGCCAGATTTCCGGTCCGGTCGAGTCGTAGTGCGCCTTGGGATTGTCGAGGTTGTTCCACTGGTCGGCGAACAGCACGCCGTTCGGTTCGGTCTTGCGCAGCTGCTCGGCGAGACGCTTGCCGAGATGCTGATAGTTGTTCGGATTGGCGAAGGGCAGCGCCGGCGCCTCGACGAGTTCGGCGCCGCACAGCCGCAGCATGTCCTTCTTTTCCTGGCTCTGCGTCTCCGGAATGACGATCAGGGTGCGGTAGCCGCGCGCACTCGCCACGACCGCAAGCCCGATCCCGGTATTGCCCGCGGTCGACTCGACCACCAGGCCGCCGGGCTTCAGCGCGCCGCGCCTCTCGGCCTCCAGGATCATCCATTTGCCGGCACGATCCTTCACCGACTGGCCCGGGTTCATGAATTCGGCCTTGCCGAGAATGGTGCAGCCGGTCAGTTCGGACGCGCGTTTCAGCTTGATGAGCGGGGTGTTGCCGATCGCTTCGATGACGTCTTTGTTGAATATCATGTCGGGGAATTTCTTTGCCGGTCTGTGTCTTGCTTGGCGAACCTAGTGTGCTGATCGAAAAAGGGAAGGGCTTTTGCACTGCGGCAAGAGGCGGGTCAACACGCTTGACCTCACCAGCGCGAATGTTGCGGACTTGGGAGAACGCCGTTTTGCGGCGGTTGGGTCGGCCAGCAGAATCATCCTGTGGTCCGCGGTTTTGCATGAGTTGCGCGCTCCGGGCCGATCAAGACCTGACGGCGCGGTGCGCGGTGGCGCGAGTTTGGCGCCGCGTAGGCACATCTTGCGGACTCAATGCAACAGGAGCCGAGAAATCCCCATGAAATCTTTGTAAGAATCGTGACTTCCGGCATGGGTCCGAAATGCGCGGAAATGCCGTAAAAAATAGGGAAAAGTCGGCATTCAAGGTAGCCACGAATCGCTTGCGATGCGACGCCACGCAATCGTGACGGGGCTGTCCGCCCCATTGTCCCAAGGGTAGGATGGGACAGGCAGGTTCCATTGGAAGCATACCCCCGTGAACGTCACCCAGACCATCGCTGAACGCGTCATTCGTGCGCCACGGGCGAAGTCTGGCTTCGGCGGAGAACGGGTGTGACCCAGCCCGTGCCCGTGATGGTGCCTGGAGGCCGGTTCGGCCTCGCCGTCCGCGTGCGCCGGCTCGCGGGACGCTCGCTCGTTGCGCTCGGCCTGGTTGCCGGCTCTGCCGGCTGCATTCTGACCCAGGACATCCCTGACCCCGCGCTCGACGTGCCGCAGGGCTACAAGGCCGCGCGTCTCGGCCGGCCGGGCGACGCGCTTCCGACGCTCGATTGGTGGCGGGGCTTCCGCTCAAGGGAGCTGACCCAGCTGATGGAGGAGGCGCAGACCGTCAACCTCGACATTGCCGCTGCGGTTGCGCGCTTCCGCCAGGCCGACGCGCTGGCGCGGCAGGCCGGCGCGGCGCTGCTGCCGACCCTCAATCTCAACGGATCGGAAACCTACTCGCGCACCTCCGGCTCCAGCGCCAGCGGCCTCACCAATGGCGGGCGCGAGGTGGTGAACTACAACGCCTCGCTGAGCGCCAGCTATCAGCTCGACTTCTGGGGCCAGAACCGCGACGCCGCGCAGGCGGCGGAGGAGACCGCCGTTGCCAACCGGTTCGATCGCGAGGTGGTGGCGCTGACCACGCTGGCGAGCGTCGCCAATGCTTATTTCACGGTGCTCGCGACGCAGGACCGGCTGCGCACCGCGCAGCGCAACATCGCCAGCGCCGAGCGCATCCTCAATGCGATCAAGGAGCGCTTCAAGGCCGGCACCGGCTCCGATCTCGACGTCGCGCAGCAGGAGAGCGTGCTCGCCAACCAGCGCGCGCTGGTGCCGCCGCTGCGGCAGACGCTCGCCCAGAATATCAACGCGCTCGCCGTGCTGGTGTCGCGGCCGCCGGAAAGCGTGCGCGTCTCCGGCGGCTCCCTCAACGCCGTTGCGATCCCGCGCGTCACGCCGGGCCTGCCGTCTGAATTGCTGACCCAGCGTCCCGACATCCGCCGGCAGGAGGCGCAGCTTGCATCCGCCACCGCCAATGTCGGCAGCGCGCGGGCGCAGTTCTTCCCGAGCATCCAGCTGACCGGAACGGGCGGCTACCAGAGCCAGGCGCTGGTCTCGCTGTTCCAGCCGCATGCCGCCTTCTTCAACCTGGTCGGCAGCATGACCCAGCCGATCTTCGACGGCGGCCGGATCCTCGGCAATTTCGAATACACCAAGGCCAAGCAGGACGAGTTGCTGCAGACCTACCGCAAGACGGTGGTGCAGTCGTTCACCGACGTCGACAATGCGCTGGTCGCGATCCGCGAGACCACGCGGCGGCTGCAGCTGCAGCGCGACGTGCTGTCGTCGTCGCGGCGCGCCTTCGACCTCGCCGAGCAGCAGCTCAAGGCCGGCACCGCCGATATCGTAACTGTGCTAAACACGCAGCTGACCCTGTTCCAGGCGGAAGATGCCTATTCGCAGGCCCAACTGGCCCGGCTATTGGCGATCGTGAGCCTATATCAGGCATTAGGGGGCGGCTGGGAACCGAAGATGGAAAGACCGGTCGATGCTCTTTAAGCCCGACTCGACGGACGACGAGAAGCGCACGGCGCCGCGCAAGCGGAGCCTTCTCTCGCGCCTGCTTGGGCGCATGGTGTCCTTGCTCATCACGCTCGTGATCCTGGGCGGCCTCGGCTATCTCGGCTGGCTCGCCTTCCAGCCCAAGCAAAATGGCGGCGGCGGGCGCGGCGCGGGCGGGCGGCCCGACCTGCCGGTGCCGGTGCTTGCGGCGATGCCGCATGTGCAGGACGTGCCGGTCTATCTCGACGGCGTCGGTTCGGTGAAGGCGCTCAACACGGTCACCGTGCGCTCGCAGGTCGATGGCAAGCTGCTCAAGGTAAATTTCGTCGAGGGCCAGGACGTCAAGAAGGACGACGTGCTGGGCGAGATCGATCCTGCGATCTATCAGGCACAATACGATCAGGCGGTGGCCACGAAGGCCAAGGACGAAGCGCTGCTCGCCAATCAGAAGATCGACCTCGCCCGCTATGAGCAGCTCGCTGCCAGCAACGCGGGCTCCAAGCAGCAGGCCGACACGCAGCGCGCGCTGGTCGCGCAGCAGGAGGCCATCATCAAGGCCGACCAGGCCCAGATCGACAATGCGCGCACCACGCTCGGCTATACCAAGATCGTCGCACCGATCGCGGGGCGGGCCGGCCTGCGCCAGGTCGACCAGGGCAACATCATCCACGCCGCCGATACCACGGGGCTCGTGATCCTGACCCAGTTGCGGCCGATCGCGGTGTGGTTCAGCTTGCCGCAACAGCAGATCATGCGCGTCAACGCCGCGGCGGCGAAGGGCCAGCTTGCGGTCGATGTGTTCGGCAATGACGGCGTCACCGTGATCGATGCCGGCAAGCTGACCGGCATCGACAACCAGGTCGATCCGACCACCGGCACGCTGAAGCTGAAGGCCGAATTTCCCAACGCCAGCTACCAGCTCTGGCCCGGCCAGTTCGTCAATGTGCGGCTCAAGGTCGAGACCCTGCCGCAGGCGATCGTGGTGCCGACCTCGGCGGTGCAGCGCGGTCCGGCCGGCACCTTCAGCTACGTTATCGGCGAGGGCGACATCGTCACCGCCAAGCCGGTCACGGTCACCCAGCAGAACGAGCATGAGGCCGTCATCGCCAGCGGCCTGACCACGTCGGACCGCGTCGTGACGACCGGCTTTGCCAATCTTGCCGATGGCGCGAAGGTCGTGGTCGGCAAGGACGACGGGCCGCCGGCCGCCGATCTCGCGCCGCGCAAGCGCAGCCGCAATCCCGACGGCAAGCGCGGCGCAGGTCAAGGCGAAGGGCAAGGGAAGGATCAAGGCAAGGACGGCAAGAAAGACTGGCAGGGCAAGGACGGCGAGCATCGCGGCCGGCACGAGCATAGCGAAGGCGATCAGAAGGGGCAGACCGGACCGGCGCCCGCGCCGGCAGCAGGGGGCGAACAGTCGGGTGGCGCGCCGAAGGCGCAGCCATGACCGGCATCCTGACCTCGTAATGTCCGACCCAACAGCGAGCACGCAGCCATGAGCGTCTCCGAACCGTTCATCCGCCGGCCGATCGCCACCTCGCTGCTCGGCATCGCCCTGATGATCGGCGGTGCGCTCGGCTATTGGGCGCTGCCGGTCTCCGCGCTGCCGCAGGTCGACTTCCCGACCGTGCAGGTGACGACGCAATTGCCCGGCGCGAGCCCCGACGTGGTGGCCTCGCTGATCACGGCGCCACTGGAGCGGCAGCTCGGGCAGATCCCGTCGCTGTCGTCGATGAACTCGACGAGCTCGTTCGGCGTCAGCCAGATCTCGCTGCAGTTCGACCTCAACCGCGACATCGACGGCGCCACGCAGGATGTGCAGGCCGCGATCAACGCCGCCGCCGGCATTTTGCCGAAGACGCTGCCGTATCCGCCGGTCTACGCCAAGGTGAACCCGGCGGACGCGCCTGTCATGACGCTGGCGCTGACCTCGGACACGATCTCGCTGCGGGCGATGAGCGATCTCGCCGACACCATCCTGGGCCAACGGCTGAGCCAGATTTCCGGCGTCGGCCGGGTCTCGATCCTCGGCGGCCTCAAGCCGGCGGTGCGCGTGCAGGCCGATCTGGCCCGGCTTGCGGCCTATGGCATCGCGATGGAGGATTTGCGTAACGCGATCGCCGGCGCCAACGTGTCGGGGCCGAAGGGTTCGCTCGACGGCGCCCAGCAATCCTACACCATCGCCGCCAACGACCAGATCGCCGCCGCCGACGCCTACCGGCCGATCATCATCGCCTATCGCAACGGCTCGCCGGTCACGATCGGCGACGTCGCCCAGATCGTCGACGGGCTGGAGAACGACCGCACCGGCGGCTGGTACCAGGGCACGCCGGCCGTCATCATCGACATCCAGCGCCAGCCGGGCGCCAATGTCATCGACGTCGTCAAGCAGATCCGCGCCGAAATCCCGCGGCTGCAGCGGGCGGTCCCGGCCGGCGTCAAGCTGACCATCGTCTCCGACCGTACCGTGACGATCCGCGCCTCGGTGCGCGACGTTCAGTTCACGCTGATCCTGAGCGTCGTGCTGGTGACACTGGTGGTGCTCCTGTTCCTGCGGTCGCTGCGCGCGACCCTGATCGCCGGCGTCGCGCTGCCGCTGTCGCTGATCACGAGCTTCGGCATCATGTATTTCGCGGGCTTCAGCCTCGACAATCTGTCGCTGATGGCGCTGACCATCGGAACCGGGTTTGTGGTCGACGACGCCATCGTCATGATCGAGAACATCGTCCGCCACATGGAAGGTGGCGAGACGGTGATGGAGGCCTCGCTGAAGGGGGCCAGCGAGATCGGCTTCACCGTGATCTCGCTGACGGTGTCGCTGATCGCGGTGTTTATCCCGCTGCTGTTCATGTCCGGCCTGGTTGGCCGCATGTTCCGCGAATTCGCGCTCACCTTGACGATCGCGGTCGTGACCTCGGCGATCGTCTCGCTGACGCTGACGCCGATGATGTGCTCGCGGCTGCTCAAGAACATCCATGAGGAAATGGCGGTCCCGGGCCTGGCCGCGGTCAGCCGTTTCATCGACCGCATGGTGGAGTTCTACCATCGGACGCTGCTCTGGGTGCTGCGGCGCCAGCGCGCGACGCTGCTGGTGACGTTCGCGACCATCGCGTTGACGCTGATCATGTATGTGCTGGCGCCGAAGGGTTTTCTGCCGCTGCAGGACACCTCGTCGATCACGGCGGTGACCGAGGCCGGGCCCGACGTCTCGTTCGCCGAGATGCAGCGGCGGCAGAGCGCGGTCTCCGGCATCATCAAGGCCGATCCCGATGTGGTGGGCGTGGTTTCGGTGATCGGCTCGGGTTCGGTCAATCCGACCACCAATGTCGGCCGTCTGGTGATGACGCTGAAGCCGCTCGACGAGCGGCGCGAGGGCGTCGTCAAGGTGATCGAGCGCCTCAAGCAGAAGGTCGCGACGGTGCCCGGCATGACGGTGTACTTCCAGCCGGTGCAGGACGTGCAGATCTCGACCCAGTCGAGCCGCTCGCAATACCAGTACACGCTGACCGCGACCGACGCCGCCGAGGTCTCGCAATGGGCGCAAAAGCTCGTCGCCGAGATGCGGCGCGACCCGATCTTCCGCGATGTCTCCTCGGAGGCGCAGGAGGGCGGCTTGCGCGCGGCGCTCGACGTCAACCGCCAGCGTGCCGGCCAGCTCGGCGTCAGTCTGCAGGGCGTCACCGACACGCTGAACGATGCCTTCGCTCAGCGGCAGATCTCGACGATCTACGGCCAGGCCAACCAGTACCGCGTCGTGCTCGAGGCGCTGCCGATGTATCAGCGCGACCCGTCGATCCTCGACAAGCTCTATCTGCCCGGCGCCAACGGCGCGCAGGTGCCGCTGTCGGCGGTGGCGACGCTGGTCCGGACCACGGCGCCGCTCGCGATCTCGCACCAGGCGCAATTCCCGTCGGTTTCGCTCAGCTTCAACCTGGCGCCGGGCGAGGCGCTGGGTGACGCGGTCGCGGCGGTGAAGGCGATCGAGAGCAGGATCGGGATGCCCGGCAGCATCGTCGGGATCTATTCCGGCGACGCCGCCGAATTCGCGCGCTCGCTCGCCGGACAGCCCTGGTTGATCCTGGCGGCGATCATCACGATCTACATCGTGCTCGGCGTGCTCTATGAGAGCTATATCCATCCGATCACCATCCTGTCGACGCTGCCCTCGGCCGGCGTCGGCGCCATCCTCGCCTTGATGCTGTGCGGGCAGGACCTCTCGGTGATCGGCCTGATCGGCATCATCCTGTTGATGGGCATCGTCAAGAAGAACGCGATCATGATGATCGACTTCGCGCTGGAGGCCGAGCGTCACCAGGGCATGTCGTCCTATGACGCCATCGTGCAGGCCTGCCTGCTGCGCTTCCGCCCGATCATGATGACGACGCTGGCGGCGCTGTTCGGCGCTTTGCCGCTCGCGATCGAGAGCGGCACCGGCGCCGAACTGCGCTTCCCGCTCGGCATTTCGATCATTGGCGGTCTGCTGCTGAGCCAGCTGCTGACGCTCTACACCACGCCGGTGATCTATCTGGCGCTCGACCGGCTCAACCGCCGGATCGAGCGGGCCGTGCCGGAGCCGGGTCCCAGCGGCCCGCCGATCGCGGGCGCCACCGAGGGCATGCAGTGATCTCGATCTCGGAGCCCTTCATCCGCAGGCCGGTGGGCACCACACTGCTTGCGATCGGGCTGTTCCTGGTCGGGATCGTCGCCTACCAGTTCCTGCCGGTGTCGTCGGTCCCGAATGTCGACTTCCCGACCATCCGGGTGTCGGCGTCCAGGCCGGGAGCCGATCCCTCGGTGATGGCCGCGACCGTCGCCGCTCCGCTGGAGCGCAAGCTCGGCACCATTTCGGGCGTCGACCAGATCACCTCGACGAGCTCGCTCGGCACCACCAGCATCCAGGTTCAGTTCTCGATCGGCCGCAACATCGACCGCGCCGCGCGCGACGTGCAGGCCGCGATCAACGCCTCGCTCGCCGATCTGCCGAGCGACCTGCCGTCGCTGCCCAGGTTCCGCAAGGCCAACCCGGCCGCGTCGCCGGTATTCGTGCTGGCGCTGACCTCGAAGACGATCTCGACCAGCGCGATGTACGACGTAGCCGACACGGTGCTGGCGCAACGGATCTCGCAGGTGCCGGGGGTCGGCGAGGTCACCGTCAGCGGCGCCGACCAGCCGGCGGTGCGCATCGCGCTCAATCCGGTGTCGCTGGCGAACGCCGGGATCGCGACCGACGACGTCCGGCTCGCGATCATCAACGCCAACCCGCTGGGGCCGGTCGGCATCTTCAATGGCGGCCGGCTGAGCGAGACGCTCTCGATCAACAAGCAGATGCGCACCGCGGCCGAGTTCCGCGACATCGTCATCAAGAGCTCGAACGGCAATTTCGTCCGCCTCGCCGACGTCGCCGAGGTCGAGGATTCCGTGCGCAATTCGCGCTCGATCGCCTGGTTCAACAAGCAGCCGGCGGTGCTGATCCAGATCACCAAGCAGGGCGACGCCAACGTCATCGACACCGTCGACGGCGTTCGCAGGTTGCTGCCGGAGCTGAGGAAATGGATTCCGGCGGGCGTCGAGATCTCGACCCTGGTCGATCGCACCGGAACGATCCGCGCCAGCGTCGAGGACATGCAGTTCACGCTGCTGGCGACCGCCGTGCTTGTGATGATTGTGGTGTTCGTGTTCCTGCGCCGGGTGGTGCCGACGATCGCCGCCGGCGTCTCGGTGCCGCTGGCGCTGGCCGGCACCTGCGCCGGGATGTGGCTCGCCGGCTTCTCGATCGACAATCTGTCGCTGATGGCGCTCGCGATCTCCGTCGGCTTCGTGGTCGACGACGCCATCGTGATGATCGAGAACATGTATCGCAATCTCGAGCAGGGCATGGCGCCATATCCGGCCGCCGTCGAAGGCGCCAAGCAGATCGGCTTCACGGTGCTGTCGATCTCGCTGTCGCTGATCGCGGCCTTCACGCCGCTGATCTTCATGGATGGCATCGTCGGGCGGCTGCTGCGCGAATTCTCGCTGACGCTGGTGTTCGCGATCGCGGTCTCGACCGTGGTGTCGCTGACTATCACGCCGATGATCTGCGCGCATTACATCAGGGAAGCGACATCGGATCACGCCACCTGGTACGACCGCGTCATCGAGGGCACGCTGTCCCGTGTCGTGGCGTTCTACGCATCAACGCTGCGGATCGTGCTCGGCTATCCCTTCCTGACCCTGGTGGTGTTCTTCGCCACCGTCGCGCTGACGGTGACGCTCTACATCAAGACGCCGAAGGGCTATTTTCCGACCGACGACAGCGGCTTCGTGATCGGCTCGACGCGGGCGTCGGCGGATATCTCGTTCCAGGCGATGCTGCAGCTGCAGCAGCGGCTCGCCGACATCGTGATGTCCGATCCCGCGGTCGCCGGCATCGGCTCGTCGGTCGGCTCCGGCGGCGGCCCGGGCGGCGCCACCTCCAACCGCGGCACCATGTTCATCAGCCTGAAACCGCCGGAGGAGCGGGGCGGCCTGTCGACCGCGCAGGTGATCGACCGGCTACGCCGCAACCTGTTCATGGTGCCGGGCATCCGCCTGTTCATGTTCGCCGCCCAGGACATCCGCACCGGCGGCCGGCAGAGCGATTCCGACTACCAGTACACGCTCGCCTCGACCGACCTCGAGCTGTTGCAGAAATGGGCGCCGATCGTGGCCAAGCGCATGGAAACGGTGGAGGGCATTACGGACGTCTCCTCCGACCGCGATCCCGGCGGCCTGCAGCTCAACCTCGTGATCGACCGCAAGACCGCCTCCAGCCTCGGCGTCCGCGTGCAGGACATCGACAACGCGCTCAACAACGCCTTCTCGCAGCGGCAGATCTCGTACATCTACACCCAGCGCAACCAGTACGTGGTGGTGCTCGAGATCGATCCGAAATTCCAGAGCGACCCGTCGAACCTCGAGCGCATCTACGTTGCCGGCGCCAACGACGTGCAGGTGCCGCTGTCGGCGCTGGTGCATTACCAGCGAGGCCTGTCGGCGCTCGCCGTCTATCACTCCGGCGGCTTCCCCTCGACCACGGTCTCGTTCAACCTGCTGCCGGACGTGCCGCTGGAGGTCGCAACGACGAACATCCAGCAGGCGGTCGACGAGCTGCACATGCCCGAGGGCATCCGCGGCAGCTTCGACGGCAATGCCGGCGATTTCAACAAGACCAGCGGGCGGCAGCCGCTGCTGATCCTCGGCGCGCTGGTCGCGATGTATATCGTGCTCGGCGTGCTCTATGAGAGCCTGGCGCATCCGATCACGATCATCTCGACACTGCCGTCGGCCGGCCTCGGCGCCTTGCTCGCCTTGCAGGTGACCAACACGCCGCTGACGGTGATCGCCTTCGTCGGCATCATCCTCTTGATCGGCATCGTCAAGAAGAACGGCATCATGATGGTCGACTTCGCGCTCGAGGCCGAGCGGCATCAGGGCCTGTCGTCGCGGGACGCGATCTTCGAGGCCTGCCGCGCGCGCTTCCGTCCCATCCTGATGACGACGATGGCCGCGCTGTTCGCCGGCATTCCGCTGGTCATTGCGACCGGCCCGGGCACCGAGCTGCGCCGGCCGCTCGGCATCACCATCATCGGCGGCCTGTTCGTGTCGCAGATCCTGACGCTCTACACGACGCCGGTGATCTACCTGCTGATCGACCGGCTGCGCCAGCGCCGCGAGCCGTCTGGCGTGCACGCACCCGCGGAATAGTTTGAATTGCGCGATTGCAAGCGTATAGCGGAGCGATGTCCGAACCGACCGAAGCAAAAACCGACGATGTCGCCGAGATCGAGGAGTGCCCGCATTGCGGCAAGCCGCTGCCGCTGTGCATCTGCGACAGCGTCACGCCGATCGAGAGCCGCATCCAGCTCCTGATCCTGATCCATCCGCAGGAGCAGGACAGGGCGCTCGGCACCGCGCGACTGTTGGCGCGGCATTTCGAGAACGCCGTGGTGCGGATCGGATTGTCCTGGCCGAGCCTTGCCAAGGCGCTGGGCCGGCCGGTGCCCGATCCGTCGCGCTGGGCGGTGCTCTATCTCGGCTCCGCCAAGGTCGAGGACCTCGAGACCGATGCCGAGATCGTCGCGATCAACCGCAAGGGCGAACTCGAGCCGCATCAGCGCGCGATTCTCTCCGACATCGAGGGCATCGTGCTGCTCGACGGCACCTGGAGCCAGGCCAAGGCGCTGTGGTGGCGCAATGCCTGGATGCTGAAGTGCCAGCGGGTGATTCTCGGACCGAAACGGCCCTCGCTCTACGGCAAGCTGCGGCGGGAACCGCGCCGCGACGGCCTGGCCACCATCGAGGCGGCCGCGATCCTGCTGGCGGGGCTGGAGAAGCGGCCGGACATTGCTGCAACGTTGTCAGGCAGTTTCGAGCGGATGCTGGCGAGGTTCCGGGAAGTGCAGGCCAAATTGCCGGAACTGGCGCCAAAACCGAAGAAGCGGGATTTCCGGAGGCGCCGGCGCTAGCGCCTGATCCGGAAAAGCGCGAAGCGGCTTTCCGAAGGGATCCTGCTCAAACAAGGGGCACCTTACCTTCCGGCTCAGTTGCCTATCGGAGAGAGGCCGTATATGAAGTCCGCCGCAAGGGGCCACGTGGCGGAGTGGTTACGCAACGGTCTGCAAAACCGTGTACACCAGTTCAATTCTGGTCGTGGCCTCCACTCATCTCATCAATGGCTTGCAGGCAATCAATGAGAAGCCGCATTAGCTCGCGGCGTACCAACCTTCAGGAAATGGAATCAGCGGCCACGGCGCCTGGTTGTCATTGGCCGCGCGCGGTGGCGGCTGAATGCGGGGCGAGGGCTGAGCCACAAGATCCTCCTGAGCAATGGGCGCGATCGCCGTTCGTACGGCGTCCAGCAGCAGATCAAATTCGATTTCGCTCATCGCGCTCTCCGAGGTTCGAGAGCGCCATGGTCGCAAAACAGTCTTCGGTCCGGATTGAGCGATTCGTTCGAATTTTATGAAAAGAACGATGGCGCCCGCGTTGGTTAATAAATCGTTGGTGACCCCTTCGGGAACCTAGGTCCGCGTGGCCGCACCTCATGTGAGACAGATCACATCTTGCGAAAAACTCTGCCCGGAATTCCCGGCAATACTCTTAGCCGTCAAATATCGCAGGAATTTTAGGGAGCCGTGACAATGAGGGCATACATCGCGGGATATTCGTTGATCGCATGCCACCTCGATCCTCGGCTCTTGCTGACATGGTTTCACCAGTGGGCAGCGTTGGGCGCTGCGGGCAGCTCCCGGACAGCGCAAATCGTCGACACCCGCTGTCTATCGCCTCTAGCCGGAGGAAATTCCCGACGTCTGCGCGCCGTTATGTCAGCCCGGCCAGGTGTGCGGCAGCATGGACTTGAACTGCGTCAGCGCCTGCCGCGCCTTCCTCGGTGGCAGCGTGATCGCGTGACGCACGGCGGCCGCGATCAGTGTCATGGTCAGTGCTGAAAAGGTGGCGACGGTGGCAGTCGGCATGTCGGGCGCAATCCGCATGACCGCATCGGACAACAGACCGGAGAGCGCGGCCATGTCGTCCGCATCGAGCTTCTGCAGGGCGCGGTCGGCTTGCGTCGCCTGCCAGATGTCGCGCATGACCGGCTCGCGCATGAACATCTCGTAGTAGCTGTCGACGATCCGGCAAAGCGCCGGGTGCAGGTCGCGCGCCGTCGTCACGGTGGCCAGATCGCGTCTGACGCAATCGCGCCCGACCGCGTTATGGCGTTCGGCCAGGGTGCCGATGATCGCGGCCTTGTCCGGGAAATATTGATAGAGCGAGCCGAATGCGACGCCGCTGCGCGCGACGACGTCGCTCATGCGGAAAGCCTCGCTGCCCTTTTCCGCCATGATCTCGGTCGCGCAGGCGAGGATGCGCTCGAAGCGCTCGCGGCTGCGCTGCTGGGTCGGGGCAAGCCGCGCCAGCCCGGGCAGGGGGACTTCCGCAGGCGCGGCCTTTCGTCTCGACATCTCTCTTCCCTGCGATCGGGGTTGACGGCTCTAATACGAGAGTTTATCGCATTTCACAAATACGAGTATATCTCGCATTTGGAGGCGGAACGATGCGCCAGATCCTGACCTCGGGCTTGCTGTGGTTTTCCGCGCTCGGCTGCGGCCTGCTCGCCGGGCTCTATTTCGCGTTCTCGGCTTTCGTCATGACCGCGCTCGGCCGCATCGATCAGGCCGCCGGCATCTCGGCGATGAACGCGATCAATGTCGATATCGTCCGCTCGCCGTTCATGCCGGTGTTCCTCGGCACCACGCTGTCCTGCGCCGTGCTGGTCGTGCTCGGCGGGCTCAGATGGCAGGAGCCGGGCGCGATTGCGATGATTTGCGGCGGCGGCCTCTACGTGGTCGGCATGTTCGTCGTCACTGTCGTCTTCAACGTTCCCCTGAACGATCAGCTTGCGGCTACCGACCCCGCGGGCGCTTCGGCGACATCGGTCTGGGCGCGCTATCTGACCGACTGGACCTTCTGGAATCATGTGCGGACCATCGCCTCGCTGGCCGCGAGCGCGCTGTTCATCGTTGCCATCGCCGGCCGGTAGCCAGCCCCGTTTGCGCGAGGAGCCGGGCCGTGCTGCCCGAGACCAGAATCATAGGCGCGCCCCGATCGCCGCGCTGGCGGTGTTTCCAGGCGCCCGCAGGGGCTGCGACCGGGCCGGCGGGCTGGGCATGTACCAAGCCGGGCGATGGGTAAGCCCTTGTATCGCAGAGGCTTACCGTGCGCGCTAAAGTTTCGCCGGAGGGGCCATTTGGTTCTTTGCAAGGCCGAAAGGCTTTGTTATACGCTGCCCGCGCGCGAACGGATGTTCGCCTATTCCTCGGTAGCTCAGCGGTAGAGCATTCGACTGTTAATCGAATGGTCGCTGGTTCGAATCCAGCCCGGGGAGCCAGTTCGGTCTGGCCCCATCACACTCATCAACAATCACAAGCCCGTGGTCCGCATCGGACAGGCCGAAACGTCGTCAAATCGACTCAATAGCCGTCGAGACTTGTTCTCGCCGGGTCTTGAGAGGTGATTTTGATGGCCATTAACCTGATCGACCTGTCGATGCCGCAGCCGACGCTGGTTCCGAATGATGCCCCTGACATCAGTGACGATGAGTGCGTCCGGCGGCTCGCGAGGGCCGTCGAGGAGCATGATTCCGAGCATCTCGATGAAGTGGCCCGCCTGATCGGCCGGCTCGCCGTCACGATCGAATAGAGCGCGCCGTGGAGCGCGTTTTGGGAGCGCGTTTTGCACGCCAGCGGCGTGTTGCGTTTTGGCGGAGCTTGTTCCAAAAGATGGCCCTGTTCTAGCTTCTCCAGCGGCAAAGCCGCGACTTGCAGGGTCTCCGCCAATGACCGGTTTTTCGACCGCGCGCCAGTATATGGTCGATGGTCAGGTGCGTCCGAGCGACGTGACCGATGATCGTATTCTCGATGCCATGCTGACCGTGCCGCGCGAGGTCTTCGTGCCGGCCGGCAAGCAGGCGCTGGCCTATCTCGACCTCGACCTCGATGTAGCCGAGGGCGGTGCGACGAGGCGCTGCCTGATCACGCCGGCGCTGCTCGCCAGGATGCTCCAGGCCGCCGAGATCAAGGCCACCGACCGCGTCCTGGTGGTCGGCTGCGCGACCGGTTACGCCGCCGCCGTCGTGGCGCGCTTTGCCGCAGACGTCAGCGCGACCGAAAGCGATCCGGCGCTTGCCGCAAAGGCGGCCACGGCCTTCGCCCAGCTCGGGATCCAGAATATCACCGTCAAAACGGCTGCGGCCGCCGACGGCGATGCCGCGGGTGCCCCGTTTGACGTCATTATCCTCAATGGTGCGACGGAGATCGTCCCGACCGGGCTGTTCGGCCAGCTCAAGGAGGGGGGCCGGCTGGTCGGGGTATTCGGCCTGTTGCCGCCGCCGCGCGCCACCCTGGTGACGCACTCCCACGGGGATTTCGGCCACCGCGAGCTGTTCGACGCCTCGGCCCCCGTTTTGCCCGGATTCGAGCGGCTTCCCGCCTTCGTCTTCTGACGCTATCGCGGCGCACCGCCTGATAAAATCCCGTTCCGAATCAGAAGTGTGGCCCGTTTGCCCCATGTGAAGAGTTTCGACCGTGTTCCGTTGCGGGGTAGTTCCGTTGGCCCTAGCTGCGGACTAAGGTGAGGCGGGACTCACTTCGACTGAAGCGACCGCCGGACTGATTTGCGTGTGGAGACGGCGACTACAATGATTGGATTTCCGGGGATGCGTGGGGTGAAGGTTGTCACCGCGGCTGCGACTGCCGTCCTTCTGTTGGCGGAGATGGGCCCTGTGCCCGCACTCGCCGATACAATCGAGGCCGCTTTGGTGCGGTCCTACCAGAACAATCCCCAGCTGAACGCGCAACGCGCGCAGGTGCGGTCAACCGACGAGAACGTTCCGCAGGCACTGTCGGGCTACCGCCCGAAAGTCGCACTGACGGCAAGCGCGGGGTACCAATACACCGATACGCTGACGACACAGGGTGGCGACTCGAACAATCTTGTCCGCACCGGAATCCATGGCGCCAACGCGCCGCGCAGCGCAGGCCTCACGGTCAACCAGTCGCTGTTCAACGCGCAGACCGCGCCCAGGGTGCGCGCGGCGGAAAGCCAGGTCTCGGCGGCCCGCGAGGGCCTGCGTGTGCTCGAGCAAACCGTGATCCTGAGCGCGGCCACGATCTACATGGACTTTCTCCGCGACTCCGCCATCGTCGAAGTTCAACGCAGCAACACGCGCGTGCTGGAACAGACGCTGAAGCAGACCCAGGATCGCTTCAATGTCGGCGAAGTGACGCGCACCGACGTCGCGCAGTCCGAAGCGCAGCTTGCGGCTGGCAAAACCCAGCAGCTCACCGCCGAATCGAACCTGACGACGACGCGATCGAATTTCCGCCGCATCATCGGCAACGAGCCGCAGAATCTCGCGCCGGGCTCGCCCGTTGACCGGTTTCTGCCAACGACGCTTGCGTCCGCCGTCGAACTCAGCCTGACCCAGAATCCGAACGTCACGTCGGCGATGTACGGCGTCGACGTCAACTTCCTGCAGGTCAAGGTCAGCGAAGGTGCGCTGTTCCCGTCGGTCAACCTGCAAACGTCCGTGCAGCAGCAATACGAGCAGACCATGATCAGCCAGCGCGCATTCAGCGCGGGAACGGCGGTCCAGCTGTCGGTGCCGCTCTACCAGGGCGGTGCGGAATACTCGCTGATCCGCCAGTCCAAGGAATCGCTGGCGCAGCAGCGCCTTGTGCTCGAACAGACCCGCGACCAGGCGCGCGCCAACGTCGTCACCGCATGGGGCCAGCTGGTCGCCGGCAAGTCGCAGGTGGCATCGGCACAGGCGCAGGTGACCGCGTCGGAGATCGCCCTGAACGGCGTGCGCGAAGAAGCCAAGGCCGGTCAGCGCACCACGCTCGACGTGCTCAACGCACAGCAGGCGCTCGTCAACGCGCGCAACGCGTTGGTCACCGCGCAACATGACCGCGTCGTCGCGTCTTATAACGTGCTGAGCGCAGTTGGCCGCCTGTCGCCGCAGGTGATGGGCCTTTCGACCAACGTCTACGATCCGAGCGTGCATTACCAGCAGGTTCGTGACAACTGGGCCGGCGTCCGCACGCCCGACGGCCGCTAAACACCTTCGCATCATCATCGCTTGTCGCGTCATGTTTGTGGTTCTGAGTTAATCAGGACCACAAACAGGCGCGTTTGCTTGCATTCGATAATTGGCCTGACATACCGTTTTGTCGGGCAGCAAGGCGATTCGCGGCGCGCCGGCGTAGCGTGATGACAGGTGCGACGCCACCTGTGATCACGCTGCATTGGGCGACACGAGGCTTGCACAAGGCCTCGGGCGGGCTTGATCTGGGGACAAGTCGGGCGGGAGCAATGAAAATCTCCGCCCGCATCATCGGAACCGGCGAATCCTCTCGGGCTTGATGTAGAATCGTTTCGATGTGGAGTCGGAGATGACGCAACCTGCGAAGGTCCAAGAGCCCTCGATGGAGGAGATCCTGGCGTCGATCCGTCGCATCATTGCCGATGACGAGGCGAAGCCGGCCGCGGCCGAGAAGGCTGCCGCTGCAGCGCCGCCGCCGAAGGTCGAGCCAGCACCAGCAGCCAAGCCCGCGATGAAGAGCCCGCCGCCCGCAGCGCCATCGGCCGCGAAGGCCGCCGCGCCCGCGCCGAAATCACCGCCGCCTGCGCCAGCGCCGGCGGCCAGCAACAGTCAGGACGACATCGACTCGCTGCTCGCCAGTCTCGACGAGGCGACGCCCGCAGCCGAGATCAGGCCGTCGCCGCAGCCCGCAGCCCAGCCCGAAGCCGACGTGTTCGAACTCACCGACGAGATGGCGCTGCCGGATCCGGCGGCCGCGCCGTCGTTCCGCAAGGTCGAGCCGCAGGACGACCTCGAGTTCACGGAAGCGCGGAGCCGGGCGCCGGAACCGGCCAGGGAGCCGCCGGCGATCGAGAGCGCGCCCATGCAGCAGATCATCTCGGGAACCACGATGCGGGCCGTCGAGTCGGCCTTCAATTCGCTGGCCAACACCGTGCTGAGCAACAATGCGCGGACGCTTGAGGATCTGGTCAAGGAGATGCTGCGGCCGATGCTGAAGTCCTGGCTGGACGACAATCTGCCCGGGCTGGTCGAGCGGATCGTCAAGGCCGAGATCGAGCGGGTATCCCGCGGGCGTTAGCTCCGCCGCGGGCGCTAGCTCCGCCGCGGGTGCGAGGCTGGCTCCCGCCGTCGGGTCTGGCAGCCCTCATTCAGCTTCCCAAATGCCCTAAACGCCGATTTGACGTGCCGGTCCGGTTGACTTGGTGCGCTCCGGCGGCTTTCTAGCCTTTTCCATGGTCCACAGCGCATTGTCATGATCGAGAAAAACTACCAGCCCGCCGATATCGAGCACCGCATGGCCCGGATCTGGGAGGAGAGCGGTGCGTTCAAGGCCGGCCGGCCTGAACGCAAGGACGCCGCGCCTTTCACCATCGTGATCCCGCCGCCGAACGTGACCGGCTCGCTGCACATGGGCCACGCGCTCAACAACACGCTGCAGGACATCCTGTGCCGCTTCGAGCGGATGCGCGGCCGCGACGTGCTGTGGCAGCCCGGCACCGATCATGCCGGCATCGCCACCCAGATGGTGGTCGAGCGTCAGCTGATGGAACGGCAGGAGCCCGGCCGGCGCGACATGGGCCGCGCCAAGTTCCTCGAGCGGGTCTGGCAGTGGAAGGCCGAGAGCGGCGGCACCATCGTCAACCAGCTCAAGCGTCTCGGCGCCTCCTGCGACTGGTCGCGCGAGCGCTTCACCATGGACGAGGGCCTGTCGCGCGCCGTCGTCAAGGTGTTCGTCGAGCTGCACCGCGATGGCCTGATCTACAAGGACAAGCGCCTGGTCAATTGGGACCCGAAGCTGCTTACCGCGATCTCCGACCTCGAAGTGCAGCAGGTCGAGGTCAGGGGCCATCTCTGGTACCTGCGCTATCCGATCGAGGGCCGCAGCTTCAGCCCCGAGGATCCGAAATCGTTCATCGTGGTCGCGACGACGCGCCCCGAGACGATGCTTGGCGACACCGCGGTCGCGGTGCATCCGGACGACGAGCGTTATACCGATCTGGTCGGCCACCACGTCATCCTGCCGCTGGTCGGCCGCAGGATTCCGATCGTCGCCGACGACTATTCCGATCCGGAGAAGGGCTCGGGCGCGGTCAAGGTGACGCCGGCGCACGACTTCAACGACTTCGAGATCGGCAAGCGTCACGGCCTGCCGCAGATCAGCGTGCTCGATCAGGAAGGCAGCCTCAGCCTAGTGGGCAACGAGGACTATCTTCGCGGCCTGCCGATGGGCGCCGACGAGTTCGCCGCCGAGTTTGACAAGATCGAGCGCTTCGCGGCGCGCAAGAAGATCGTCGCACGGTTGGAGGAGTTCGGCTTCCTCGAGCGCATCGAGCCCAACACCCACATGGTGCCGCATGGCGACCGCTCCGGCGTTGTGATCGAGCCGTATCTGACCGACCAGTGGTATGTCGACGCCAAGACGCTGGCGCAGCCGGCGATCGCGGCGGTGCGCTCGGGCGAAACCACGTTCGTGCCGAAGAACTGGGAAAAAACCTATTTCGAGTGGATGGAGAACATCCAGCCCTGGTGCATCTCGCGCCAGCTCTGGTGGGGCCATCAGATCCCGGCGTGGTACGGACCCGACGGCAAGGTGTTCGTCGCCGAGACCGAGGAAGAGGCGGTCGGCCACGCGCTCGGCTATTACGTCGAGCAGGAAGTCATCACGCCGGAGCAGGGCCACGACATGGCGGTCGACCCCGCCAAGCGCGAGGGTTTCATCACGCGTGACGAGGACGTGCTCGACACCTGGTTCTCGTCGGCGCTGTGGCCGTTCTCGACGCTGGGTTGGCCGGACGACACCCCGGAGGTCGCGCGCTACTACCCGACCAACACGCTCGTCACCGGCTTCGACATCATCTTCTTCTGGGTCGCCCGCATGATGATGATGGGCCTCCATTTCATGAAGGAGGCGCCGTTCTCGACCGTCTACATCCACCGCCTCGTCCGCGACGAGAAGGGCGCCAAGATGTCGAAGTCGAAAGGCAACGTCATCGACCCGCTCGGCGTGATCGACGAATACGGCGCCGACGCGCTGCGCTTCGCGCTGACCCGCGAGGCGGCGCAAGGCCATGACATCCGCCTGTCGCCGCATCTGGTCGAGACCAACCGCAATTTCGCGACCAAGTTCTGGAACGCCTGCCGCTTCGCCGAGATGAACGAGTGCGTCAAGCCGGACGGTTTCGATCCGAAGGGTGCAAAGGAGACGTTGAACCGCTGGATCGCGCACGAAACCTCGCGCGTCACCCGCGAGGTCACCGAGACGATCGAGGATCATCGCTTCAACGATGCCGCGGGCGCGATCTACCGCTTCGTCTGGAACGTGTTCTGCGACTGGTATCTTGAGCTCGCGAAACCCGTGCTGATGGGCGAGGAGGGCGCGGCCAAGTCCGAGACCCGCGCCATGATCGCCTGGACCCGCGACGAGATCCTCAAGCTGCTGCATCCGTTCATGCCCTTCATCACCGAGGAGCTGTGGGCGGTGACCGCAAAGCGCGACGGCCTGTTGGTGCTGGCGTCCTGGCCGCGCAAGTCGGGCGTGACCGGCGAGCAGCTGGCCGCGATCGCAACCGCCGGTCCGGTGGTCGATCCGATCATTCCGCCGGTCATTGCCGCGCTCGACGCCGACGAGTTCAGCGATCCCGCGGCTGAGGCCGAGATCGGCTGGGTGGTCGATCTCGTCACCGCGATGCGGTCGGTGAAGGCGGAAATGAACATCCCGCCGTCGACGCTGACGCCGCTGGTGATCGCGGGCGCCTCCGCCGAGACGCGTGATCGCGCGCAGCGCTGGAGCGACACCATCAAGCGGCTCGCGCGATTGTCGGATATCTCGTTCGCCGACCACCCGCCGGAAGGCGCGGTGCAGCTCCTTGTCCGCGGCGAGGCGGTCGCGCTGCCGCTGAAGGGCGTGATCGATCTCGCGGCTGAACGCACGCGGCTGGAGAAGGAGCTCGGCAAGGCCGACGCCGACATCAAGCGGGTCGATGCCAAGCTCGCCAATGAAAAGTTCGTCGCCAACGCGCCGGAAGAGCTCGTCGAGGAAGAGAAGGAAAAGCGCGCGGCAGCAATGGAGCGCCGCGCCAAGATCCTCGAGGCGATCGAGCGGTTGAAGAAGGCGTCATAGCTGATAACGCCGTGGCGCTCAAAACCGCTTGCTGAGGAATTTCGATCCCTTCAGCCCGTAGCGCCAGGGCAGGTCGACGGCCTTGGTGATGCCGATCCGCACCCCGGTGATGATGTCGGGTGCTTCGGTCCGCGCATGGAGCGCGATCGGGGCGCGGTCGAGCGGCAATTCGCTGTGCGAGATGGTGATGCCGAGCGCCTCGCAGAGCTTGCCCGGCCCCGAGCACAGCGCGCGCGGGTCCTCCAGCCCGCGCCGCCGGCGCATCGCCGCGAGCCCGTGGGTCGGCTCGAGCGCGCGGATCAGCACGGCGCTGGCGGAGCCCGCTTCCTCGCAGACGAAATTGACGCACCAATGGATGCCGTAGGAGCGGTAGACGTAGGAGAAGCCCGGCGGGCCGAACATCACCTGGTTGCGCGGGGTCGGCCCGCGGTATGAATGCGCCGCCGGATCGGTGTGATGATAGGCCTCGACCTCGGTGATGATGCCGCCGGCGCCGCCGACCAGGAAGGTCGCGCCGATCAGGTCGGGGGCGACCTCGTGGACGCTGCGATCGAGGAAGGAGCGTTTCAGCGGCTTGCCGAGGCGCGGCGCGGTCGCGCGGATAGATCGGGGTTTTTGAGCCATTTTGAGGTGGGAATCGGCATGGAACGGACCGCAAGACTGCCAATATATCGGCTGACCTGCTAGGGTCGCAGGGCGGGTTGCGAGCCGCGTCAACACCGATTAGCTAAACCCTTGGTTCGGAGCATGATCTCCAGCGCAAACCCGTTCCGGGTTTGTCGCGGGAAAACCGGTCTCCACTTTTCCGGATCATGCTCCCGCGACTTGCAGGCACAAATGGTCACCATCGTCGACACCATCTCCACCACTCAGCTCCGCCCGCGGCACCCCGAAAAGGTGAACCGGCCGGATGCCGTGTCGCCGCCGAAGCCGGACTGGATCCGCGTCCGTGCGCCGAACACGCGCGGCTATGCGGATACGCGCCGGATCGTGAAGGAGAATGGCCTCGTCACGGTGTGCGAGGAGGCGGGCTGCCCCAATATCGGTGAGTGCTGGGACAAGAAGCACGCCACCTTCATGATCATGGGCGACACCTGCACGCGCGCCTGCGCGTTCTGCAACGTCAAGACCGGCATGCCCGGCGCGCTCGAGGCGAGCGAGCCGGAATACGTCGCGGAGGCAACCGCCAAGCTCGGGCTCAGTCATGTCGTGGTCACCTCGGTCGACCGCGACGATCTTGCCGACGGCGGCGCCGAGCATTTTGCAGAGACGATCCGCGCCATCCGCGCGCGCTGCCCGACCACCACGATCGAGATCCTGACACCGGACTTCCTGCGCAAGGACGGCGCGCTGGAGCGCGTGGTCGCGGCCAAGCCCGACGTCTTCAACCACAATCTGGAAACCGTGCCGTCGCGCTATCTGACAGTCCGTCCCGGCGCCCGCTATTTCCATTCGATCCGGCTGCTGCAGCGGGTCAAGGAAATGGACCCGACCATCTTTACCAAGTCCGGCATCATGGTCGGCCTCGGCGAGGAGCGGCACGAAGTGCTGCAGGTGATGGACGATCTGCGCTCGGCCGAAGTCGATTTCCTGACCATCGGCCAATACCTGCAGCCGACTCGCAAGCATCACGCCGTGATGCGCTACGTGACGCCGGACGAGTTCGCAGGCTACGAGCGCGTCGCCTATACCAAGGGCTTTTTGATGGTGTCGGCGAGCCCGTTGACGCGCTCGTCGCATCACGCCGGCGAGGATTTCGCCAAACTGCAGGCGGCGCGCACGGCCCGCGGCCGCTAGATTTTTGTAAGCGGCGGTAAGCCGGCGCCGTCACGCGCCGTTGCTTGATCGGGCCTTGATCGAATCTTGACCGAACCTTGACCGAACCTTGGACTGGACCAATGCAGCGCGTTCTGGTGATGGGATCGTCGGGATCCGGCAAGTCGACCTTTGCGCGGCGGCTGTCCGCGATGACAGGGATTCCGGCCGTGTCGATCGATGCGCTGTTCTGGAAACCGGGCTGGGTCGAGTCGGGCAGGGACGAATTCGAGCGCCGCATGACCGAAGCAGCCCGGGCGCCGCGCTGGATCATGGATGGGAACTACATGAGGCATGGTGCAGGCGAATTGCGCCGGGAGCTCTCCGATACGATCATCTGGTTCGACCTGCCGCGGTCGACCTGCATGCTCGGTATCTTCAGGCGGATTGCCGGGAGCTATGGCCAGGTCCGCCCCGAGATGGCGGAAGGCTGCCCCGAGAAGATCGATCTCGAATTCTTCCGCTACGTCTGGACCTATCGCCAGCAGCAGCGGCCGAAGCTGATCGAGTATTTTGCCGGCTTGCGGCCCGATCAATCGCTGGTCTGCTTCACCGATCGGGCGCAGGCGGATGATTATCTGAAGCGCCTCGCACTCGGGCAAAACCGTGCGAGTATCCACTGATGCCACGATTCTCAAGCAAGCGGCGGGTCCGCCACACCGCACCTCAAATGTTCGATCTGGTCGCCGACGTCGAGCGCTATCCCGAATTCGTGCCGCTGTGCCAGTCGCTCAAGATCCGCCAGCGCACGCCCAAGGACGACGGCACCGAGGTCGTGGTGGCGGACATGACGGTGTCCTTCAAGCTGGTGCGGGAAACCTTCACCAGCAGGGTGACGCTCGACCGTCCCAATCTGAAGATCCTGGTCGAATATCTGCGCGGCCCGTTCAGCAATCTGGAGAATCGCTGGAGTTTTGAGCCGAAGTCGGAAGCCGAATGCGATGTCGGCTTCTTCCTGAACTACGAATTCAAGAGCCGGATGCTGGCGATGCTGATGGGCTCGATGTTCGACGCCGCGTTTTCACGCTTTGCCGCGGCGTTCGAGAAGCGCGCGGATCAGGTCTACGGCAAGCCGCAGCTGTCGACGTAGCGAAGCCGTCTCGTTTGCTTCCCTGGAACGCAAATGCCCGGCACGAGGCCGGGCACGACGGATGATGCGGGAGACTGTTCGCTGACTTACGGGCAGGATCGCCGCACGCCGCCGGATGCGATGTAGGTGCCCGAAGCCGGGTCGTAGGAGCGGAATCGCTGGGAGCAATAGGCGTCGTTGTTGGCCTTCGCCTGACTTGCCGCGATGGCGCCGCCGATGATCGCGCCGGCCGCAAGCCCGCCGATGATCGCCGCGCCGTTACTGCCACGATCGCGATAGTAGCCACCGCGGTAGCCGTACCCGCCGCGATAGCCGTAACGCGGACCACCGTGCCAATGACGATACTGCACATGCTCGACGGAGGTAGGCTGGTCCTGCAATCGTGCGGGAGCGAGTGGTGCGGCGGACGACGGCGCAACAGTCGACAGCGTCATGGCGCCAGCGCTGATAGCGGCCACGACCAAAGTTCCCAACTTCATCATTTTCTCCTTGTTGTGGGATTTTGCTGTTGAACGAACAATCGAAACAGCAGAGTTGGAACAACATAAAGCGGCGAAGCCGCGTCAGAGTTCCATTTTAGGTAGGCGTCACTGGGCCGCAGTTGACACAAGTCAGTGTAGGGCGGGCCGTGGCGCGACCCGACTTTGAGTGGGGCCTATCCGCGCGGCGGCCGGCGGCGTTTCGCGGCGTGGCTCCGCGGCGAGCGGGCCACCCTTGGCCGCAACCGGCTGGCGGCCTCGCGGCGCGGCTTGGCGGCCTGCGGTGGGCGCGCAAGCTCCATCAGCATGCGCAATGCTTCGACCACGGAGCGCTGCCGCACCGTGCTGCGGCCGATTGCGCCAAATCGCTGCTCACGATGAATGATGCGGCCGTCGCGCGCAGCGACGGCGAAATGCACCAGGCCGACCGGCTTGCCCGGCGTCGCACCGCCAGGGCCCGCGATGCCGGTGATCGAGACCGCAAGGTCGACGCCGGCCTTTTCCAGCGCGCCGATCGCCATCGCGGTCGCGGTTTCCTTGCTCACCGCGCCGAACGTTTCCAGCGTGGCGGCCTTGACGCCGAGCATGACCCGCTTGGCCTCGTTCGAATAGGTCACGAAGCCGCGGTCGATCACATCGGAAGAGCCGGGGATGTCGGTGAGCGCACCCGCGACCAGGCCGCCGGTGCAGGATTCGGCGGTCGCGATGGTCAGCTTGCGCATCCGGCACAGGTCGAGCAGCGAGCGGGAGAGGGCACGAGCGTCGCTGCCGCCCATGTCAGGCACTCCGGCCTTTATCGTCCCAGCCTTTATCGTCCCAACCTTTATCATCCCAAGGGAGACGGACCGTGGCACTCGCGGTCGCCGCGATGCCTTCCTCGCGGCCGGTGAAGCCGAGCCGCTCGCTGGTGGTGGCCTTGACCGCCACGCGCGAGATATGGACGCCGGAGATCTCGGCGATCTTCGCCCGCATGGTGTCGCGCAACGGTCCGATCTTCGGCCGCTCGCAGATCAGTGTCACTTCGAGATTGGCGATTCGTCCGCCACGCGCGGTGACGCGCTCGACCGCGTATTTCAGAAACTGGTCGGAGGAGGCGCCTTTCCACTTGGCGTCGCTCGGCGGGAAATGCGAGCCGATATCGCCGTCGGCCAGCGCGCCGAGGATCGCGTCGACCAGCGCATGCAGCCCGACATCGCCGTCGGAATGGGCCAGGAATCCTTTCGTGTGCGGCACGCGCACGCCGCAGATCATCACATGGTCACCGTCGCCAAAGGCGTGCACGTCGTAGCCGGTGCCGGTTCTGATGTCGCCGAGTTGGCTTGCGAGCCGCGCTTCCTCGCGCACGAAATCCTCGGGTGTGGTGAGTTTCATGTTGGCAGCATCACCTTCAAACGTCGCAACCGTCAATCCCGCCCACTCGGCAAGCGCCGCATCGTCGGTGAAATCGGAGCGGCCCTCGCGCGCTGCGCGACGATGCGCCTCCAATATTACGTCGAAACGAAAAGCCTGCGGTGTCTGCGCGATCCGCAGGCGCGCGCGCTCCGGCGTCGCCTCGACGTCGCCGGCGTCGCCGGTGAGCTTGATCGTGTCGGTGACGGGAATCACGGGGATCGCAGCTCCGGTCCGGCCGGCCGCGGCGATCGCGCGCGAGATCACGGCTGCGGTGACGAAGGGGCGCGCCGCGTCGTGGATCAGCACGATGTCCGGCTTCTCGCTTGCAAGCGCCTCAAGACCGGCATGGACCGAGGCCTGCCGGGTCGCGCCGCCCGGCGTCGGCGGCCGATGACGGAGGCCTGCAACCGCGTCATCGAAAAGCGCAGTGTCGTCAGGATTGACCACAGGCTGCACCGCAAACACGTCCGGGTGTCCGGAGAACGCCTCCATGGCGCGGTAGATCACCGTCTGTCCGCCGATCGTCCGGTATTGCTTCGGCCCGCCTGCGCCGGCGCGCAGTCCACGGCCGGCTGCGACAAGAATGGCTGCGGTACGCTCAGGCTTCGGCATTTTGAACCAGTGACAGACGAATCGGGGATGAGGGGGACGGCGAGGATCGCCGCGCACAGCCCTTAGCATGACCGCTGCGCAAAAACAGAGCGTTTGCCGATGACTGTGGGAAAAGCAGATTTTGTTGCAGTGCACCTGCACTGATGGTAGGAATGTCTAAACCGTAGGCATGAGCCTTGACTGCACAAGAATTGTGCGCAGAATAGACGACGTCAGCTGCAATGGCGTGGCTGACAGAACGACGAGACGGCTGTGACCGGCGTGCAAAGTACTCCTCGTAACCCATTGAAGATCGGCGATATTGCTGTCGCCAACCGGGTTCTCCTCGCGCCCATGTCCGGCATTACCGATGCGCCCTTCCGGCGACTCGCTGCCACTTTGGGCGCCGGCCTGGTGGTCTCCGAGATGACCGCCAGCAACGATCTGGTGAACGGCAAGCCGATGTCGAAGCTGCGTTGCGAGGCAGCCGGGGTCGGGCCGCATGTGGTCCAGCTGGCGGGCTGCGAGACCCACTGGATGGCGGAGGGCGCGCGGATCGCCGAAGGCGCCGGCGCCGACGTCATCGACATCAACATGGGCTGCCCGGCCCGCCACGTGACCGGCGGCCAGTCCGGCTCCGCCCTGATGCGCGACCTCGACCATGCGATCACGCTGATCGAGGCGACACTGTCGGCGGTCAAGGTGCCGGTCACGCTGAAGATGCGGCTCGGCTGGGATGACCGCTCGCTGAATGCGCCGGAACTGGCGCGCCGCGCCGAGGCTGCCGGCGTGCAGATGATCACCGTACATGGCCGGACCCGCTGCCAGTTCTACAAGGGCGAGGCGAACTGGAACGCCGTGCGCGCCGTCAAGGACGCCGTCACCGTCCCGGTCGTGGTCAACGGCGACATCACCTCGTTCGACAAGGCTGTCGGCGCGCTCGAGATGTCGGGTGCCGACGCCGTCATGATCGGCCGCGGCGCGCAGGGGCAGCCCTGGCTGCCGGGACAGATTGGCCGCCGCCTGGAGACCGGGGTTGCCGAGGCCGCGCCGTCGCTCGCCGAGCAGCTCAAGCACATTCGCGCGCTCTATGACGAGGTTTGCAGCCACTATGGCCTGCGCATCGGGCTCAAGCATGCGCGCAAGCACCTCGGCTGGGCGTTGGAGGCTGCTGCGGCCTATAGCTGCGCACCGGCCGCGACACTGAAGACCTGGCGGCAGGCGATCCTGACCGCGGAAGAGCCGTCCAGCGTGCATCGCTCGCTCGCCGACGCCTACGACGATTTTGCCTGGAGTGCTGCCGCATGACGTCAGCCATGGAATTCCGCCGGCCGGTGCCGACTGACGGGGAGGCCATCCTCAATGCGCTGCCCAATCCGGTGCTGCTGGTCGCACCCGACGGGCGGATCGTCGACGCCAATATCGCAGCCGAATCCTTCTTCGAGATATCGACCCAGTTCCTGCGCCGGCAGTCGCTGAAGGAGCTGGTGCCGTTCGGCAGCCCGCTGCTGGCGCTGATCGAGCAGGTGCGGACAAGCGGCTCGCCGGTCAATGAATACAAGGTCGATCTCGGCACGCCGCGGATCGGCGGCGATCGCCAGGTCGATCTGCACGTCGCGCCGCTGACCGAGCGGCCCGGGCATATCGTGGTGATGCTGCAGGAGCGCACCATCGCCGACAAGATGGATCGGCAGCTCACCCATCGCAGCGCGGCGCGCTCGGTGATCGCGCTGGCGGCGATGCTCGCCCACGAGATCAAGAACCCGTTGTCGGGCATCCGCGGCGCGGCGCAGCTTTTGGAGCAGCAGGCCTCCTCCGAGGACCGGCTCTTGACACGGCTGATCTGCGACGAGGCGGACCGCATCGTGACGCTGGTCGACCGCATGGAAGTGTTCGGCGACGACCGCCCGGTGGCGCGCGGCCCGGTCAACATCCATTCCGTGCTCGATCATGTGAAGCGCCTGGCGCAGTCCGGCTTTGCCCGCAATGTGCGCTTCATCGAGGATTACGATCCGTCGTTGCCGCCGGTGCTGGCCAACCAGGACCAGCTGATCCAGGTGTTCCTCAACCTCGTCAAGAACGCGGCCGAGGCGGTCGCCGATCTCGGCACCGATGCGGAGATCCAGCTCACCACGGCGTTCCGGCCGGGGGTGCGGCTGTCGGTACCCGGCAAGAAATCGCGGGTCTCGCTGCCGCTGGAATTCTGCGTCAAGGACAACGGCTCGGGCGTGCCGGAAGACCTGCTGCCGAATCTGTTCGACCCCTTCGTCACCACCAAGCAGACCGGCAGCGGGCTCGGCCTCGCGCTGGTCGCCAAGATCGTCGGCGATCACGGCGGCATCATCGAATGCGAGTCGCAGCCGCGCAAAACCACCTTTCGCGTGCTGATGCCGATGTACAGCGCCGCCAAACAACTCGACCAAAGCAACCGCGATGACGTTCCGGGTACGTCCTCGCCTGCCTCTCAGGATGCACGATGAGGAACACCAATGCCTGCAGGTAGCATACTTGTCGCTGACGACGACACCGCCATCCGGACCGTCCTGAACCAGGCGCTTTCGCGCGCCGGCTATGAGGTGCGCCTAACCGGCAACGCCGCAACGCTGTGGCGTTGGGTCAGCCAGGGCGAGGGCGATCTCGTCATCACCGACGTGGTGATGCCCGACGAGAACGCGTTCGATCTCTTGCCGCGGATCAAGAAGATGCGGCCGAATTTGCCGGTCATCGTGATGAGCGCGCAGAACACCTTCATGACCGCGATCCGCGCCTCCGAGCGCGGCGCCTACGAATACCTGCCGAAGCCGTTCGACCTGAAGGAGCTGATCACCATCGTCGGCCGCGCGCTGGCCGAGCCGAAGGAGCGGGTCTCCAGTCCCGCCGACGACGGCGAGTTCGACTCGATCCCGCTGGTCGGCCGCTCGCCGGCGATGCAGGAAATCTACCGCGTGCTGGCGCGGCTGATGCAGACCGACCTCACCGTGATGATTTCGGGCGAATCAGGCACCGGCAAGGAGCTGGTCGCGCGTGCGCTGCACGACTATGGGCGGCGCCGCAACGGCCCGTTCGTCGCGGTCAACATGGCGGCAATCCCGCGCGACCTGATCGAATCGGAGCTGTTCGGCCATGAGCGCGGCGCATTCACCGGCGCCAACACCCGTGCCTCCGGCCGCTTCGAGCAGGCCGAGGGCGGCACGCTGTTCCTCGACGAGATCGGCGACATGCCGATGGAGGCGCAGACCCGTCTGCTCCGCGTGCTGCAGCAGGGCGAATACACCACGGTTGGCGGCCGCACCCCGATCAAGACCGACGTGCGCATCGTTGCCGCCTCCAACAAGGACCTGCGCATCCTGATCCAGCAAGGCCTGTTCCGCGAAGACCTGTTCTTCCGCCTCAACGTGGTGCCGCTGCGGCTGCCGCCGCTGCGCGAGCGCATCGAGGATCTGCCCGACCTGATCCGGCACTTCTTCTCGCTCGCCGAGAAGGACGGCCTGCCGCCGAAGAAGCTCGACGCCCAGGCGCTGGAGCGGCTCAAGCAGCACCGCTGGCCGGGCAACGTCCGCGAGCTGGAGAACCTCGCCCGGCGGCTTGCCGCGCTCTATCCGCAGGACGTCATCACCGCTTCCGTCATCGATGGCGAACTGGCGCCGCCCGCGGTCACCTCGGGCAGCACGGCGACGGTCGGCGTCGACAATCTCGGCGGCGCGGTCGAGGCCTATCTGTCCTCGCACTTCTCCGGCTTCCCGAACGGCGTGCCGCCGCCGGGCCTCTACCATCGCATCCTCAAGGAGATCGAGATCCCGCTTCTGACCGCCGCCCTGGCGGCGACCCGCGGCAACCAGATCCGGGCCGCCGACCTGCTCGGATTGAACCGCAATACCCTGCGCAAGAAGATCCGCGACCTCGACATCCAGGTCTACAGGAGCGGCGGGTAGAGGTTGACGGGGCCGGCACGGGCCCCGCTACCGTTATTGAGTAGTCACGAATGGTTTTGGGGACACGGCGCCGCACCATGGGTTTGCGCCGCGGAAATGTCGCAATTCGGCAACATTGTGATATGATTGCATCAGTTCGCAATTCCCGCGGGCGATCGCTCTCAGCTCAATTGCCGGTATGACCAGCGCAGAGACCACCGCTTCAACATTACGCGCCCCGTCGGCCGAGCCCAATGCAAAGGCGCGGGGCTTCCCGCTGCGGCGCTGGCTGGCTCCGTTCGCTGTGGCCATCGCGCTGCTGTCCGCCTTCCTGACCTTCGTGGTGCTGACCGGGCTGACCCCGATCGAGCCCACGTCCGAGGTGGTTCGCTCCTTCCTGATGATCAATGCCGGCACCATCCTGCTGCTGGTCGGCATCATCGTCCGGGAAGTCTGGCAGATGGTGCAGGCGAGGCGGCGCGGCCGGGCCGCGGCGCGGCTGCATGTCCAGATCGTCGGCCTGTTCTCGGTGATCGCAGTGCTGCCCGCCGTGCTGGTGTCGATCGTGGCCAACGTCACGATTGAGCGCGGCCTCGACCGGCTGTTCTCGGGGCCCACCAAGCAGGTGATCCAGAACTCGCTGACGATTGCCAGCGCCTACATGCAGGAGCACGCCCAGCTTATCAACGGCGACACGCTGGCGATGGCCAACGATCTCGCCCATGCGCGGCCGCTCTACGACCAGGACCGCATGACGTTCCTGCAGCTGATGACGGCCGGCGCCGAGTCGCGCAATCTTCCGGTCGCGGTGTTGATGGACAAGGACGGCAAGATCGTCGCCAGCGCCGAAACCGGCGTTCGCCTGAACTACGAGGCGCCCCCGCCCGATATCCTGAAGGACATCAACGAGACCGAGCCGAAGATCTCGGTCTTTCCGGAAAACTACGTCGCCTCCGTGGTCCGCCTGCGGGCCTATGACGACATGTTCCTGTATGTGGCGCGGCTGCTCGATCCGGCGGTGGTCGCCCAGCTCAAGCAGACACAGACCAGCGCCGCCGAATATGCCCAGCTCGAGACCCGCAGGCTCGGCATCCAGGTCGCGTTCGCGCTGATGTTCGCGGTGATCGCGCTGACCATCCTGATGGCCTCGGTGCTGATCGGGCTGAACTTCGCCAACGGGTTGGTGTCGCCGATCCGCCAGCTGATGGGCGCGGCGAGCGAGGTCTCGACCGGCAATCTCAATGTCCAGGTGCCCGTCAACAAGTCGGAAAGCGACCTCGCGCTGCTCGGCGAAATCTTCAACAAGATGACGCAGGAGCTGCGCACCCAGCGCAACGAGCTGGTCGATGCCAGCGAAACCATCGACAGCCGCCGCCGCTTCATCGAGGCGGTGCTGTCGTCGGCCTCGGCCGGCATCATCGGGGTCGACGCCTCAGGCACCATCGGCGTCCTCAACCGCTCGGCGGAAAAGCTGATCGGCCACGCCGAGTCGGAGACGCTCGGCCATCCGCTCTCGGACGTGCTGCCCGAGCTCGACGAGATGATGAAGACCGCGCGCGAGGGAACCCAGCGCCTGGTGCAGGGGCAGGTCACGATCCTGCGCGACGGCCATGAGCGCAATCTGTCGGTCCGCGTCTCGGCCGAGCAGACCAGCCAGTCGCGCGACAGCTACATCATCACGCTCGACGACATCACCGAACTGGTGTCGGCGCAGCGCACCTCGGCGTGGGGCGACGTCGCCCGCCGCATCGCCCACGAGATCAAGAATCCGCTGACCCCGATCCAGCTCTCCGCCGAGCGCATCCGCCGCAAGTTCGGCAAGACCATCACCGAGGAGAAGGACAAGTCGATCTTCGAGCAGTGCACCGATACCATCGTGCGCCAGGTCGACGACATCAGGCGGATGGTTGACGAGTTCTCGCGCTTTGCGCGGATGCCGAAGCCCGTGATGGAAGGCGAGGACGTCGCCGACGTGGTGCGCCAGGCGGTGTTCCTGATGAAGGTCGCCCATCCCGATCTCGACATCGAGGCCGACATCAAGCAGTCGCCGCTGCCGGCGCAGTTCGACCGCCGGCTGATCTCGCAGGCGCTGACCAACATCATCAAGAACGCCACCGAGGCGATCGAGCAGGTGCCGCGCGAGGAGCTCGGCAAGGGCCGCATCGACGTCGTGGCGCAGCGCGAGAACGACGACATCCTGATCGACGTCGTCGACAACGGAATCGGCCTGCCCAAGGTCGCCCGTGCGCGCCTGCTCGAGCCCTATGTCACGACGCGAGCGAAGGGCACCGGCCTCGGCCTGGCGATCGTCGGCCGCGTTCTGGAGGACCATGGCGGCCGCATCGAGCTCAAGGATGCCTCCGATTTCCGCGACGGCCAGCGCGGCGCCTGGATGCGGCTGCGCTTTGCCGTCACGGGCCAGGCGGCCAAGCCGGAGAGCAAGTCCGAAGGCAAGGACCAAAAACCGGACGTCAAACCGGACAAGACCGAACCGGACAGTGAAAAAAATCCGCCGGAGGAGCCGACCAACAGCCCGGCACAAGCGACCAACAATGAACCAAAAATCCAAGAACCGACCCAAGAACCAATCCAAGATCCCGCTGATCAAGGGCCAAATAATCAAGAGCCAAATGCGCAACAGCCAAAATTCAAAGCCGCGACGAGCGACTGACAAGGCAGGTGTAACCCATGGCAAGTGACATTCTGATTGTCGACGACGAAGCTGACATTCGCGACCTCGTTGCGGGTATTCTGGACGATGAGGGGTTTTCCACGCGCACCGCGCGCGACAGCGATTCGGCGCTCGCCGAGATCGCCAACCGCCGGCCCAACCTGGTCTTCCTCGACATCTGGCTGCAGGGCTCCAAGCTCGATGGCCTGCAGCTGCTCGAGCAGATCAAGAAGGACAATGCCGATCTGCCCGTGGTGATGATCTCGGGCCATGGCAACATCGAGACCGCCGTCGCCGCGATCAAGCGTGGCGCCTACGACTTCATCGAGAAGCCGTTCAAGTCGGATCGGCTGATCCTGGTCGCGACCCGGGCGCTGGAAACCTCGCGGCTCCGCCGGGAGGTGAAGGAGCTCAAGCAACTGGCACCTGCGGCGAGCGTCCTGACCGGCCGCTCGGCCTGCATGAACCAGCTGCGCCAGACCATCGACCGCGCCGCCAAGGCCAACAGCCGCATCCTGATCGTCGGTCCCTCCGGCGCCGGCAAGGAGCTTGCCGCGCGCACGCTGCACCATGCCTCCGGGCGCGCCGAGGGGCCGTTCGTGGTGATCAATGCGGCCGCGATCACGCCGGAGCGCATGGAGATCGAGCTGTTCGGCATCGAGGGAGCGAACGGCGAGCAGCAGCGCAAGGCCGGCGCGCTCGAGGAGGCGCATGGCGGTACGCTGTTCATCGACGAGATCGCGGACATGCCCCGCGAGACCCAGAACAAGATTCTGCGCGTGCTGGTCGATCAGACCTTCCAGCGCCAGGGCGGCACCAGCAAGGTCCATGTCGACGTCCGCATCATCTCCTCGACCGCGCGCAATCTCGAGGAGGAGATCGCAGCGGGCCGCTTCCGCGAGGACCTCTATCATCGCCTCTCGGTGGTGCCGATCCGGGTGCCGCCGCTGTCGGAGCGGCGCGAGGACATCCCCGAGCTGATCGACTATTTCATGGACCAGATCTCGGCCGCCACCGGCCTGCCGAAGCGGCAGATCGGGCAGGACGCGATGGCGGTGCTGCAGTCGCATGTCTGGCCGGGCAACGTCCGGCAGCTCCGCAACAATGTCGAGCGCGTGATGATCCTGGCCGGCGGCGGGCCGGAGGCGATCATCACCGCCGACATGCTGCCGCAGGATGTCGGCTCGATGGTGCCTGCGATGCCGACCTCCAACAATGGCGAGCACATCATGGGCCTGCCGTTGCGCGAGGCGCGCGAGGTGTTCGAGCGCGACTATCTGATCGCCCAGATCAGCCGCTTCTCCGGCAATATCTCGCGCACCGCGGAGTTCGTCGGCATGGAGCGCTCGGCGCTGCATCGCAAGCTGAAGGCGCTCGGGGTCGGCTGACCCCGGCGCGGCAGGCCGGCAGTCCGCCGGCGGCTCGGAGCGAAGCCCCGGCGGTCACCGCCGGGGAGCCGACAGGCGGCTCTCGGGGGCGGTTTGGATCGATCGGCGGGGCGAGGGTGGGGCCGGTAC